>JASFTJ010000384.1:0-3768 GCA_050053615.1 Anaerolineae bacterium
GTGGCCACGATTCTATCACAAAACTACTTTCCCTGCCGAATCCGGCGCGTGCGCGCTCAATTCATGCCACTATGTCAACAACCCGAAAGGGCGATTGGGTCCTGATTTGCGGTACGGTTGACAGATGAGAGTTTTCGGCCAGGACAAGGTCATGGACACAGGAATATCCCTCGTTCTTCTTCGTCCCTGGATTCTTGAGGACCATCTGGCGCACCTGGCTGCCTGCGGCGCCCACGGGCCAGCCTTAAAACTGGTAACCTTGTCGGCTCGACTCGACTGTGGTATAATTGCATCAAGGGGAAGGCGTTGTATGGCTTGCCCTGGCTCTGGGAGGTGAGCGCTGAGGGAGCCCTGTAGGCGACGGGCAGCCGCCCAGGCCATCCGATGCCGATCGGCTCAGGGGTCGTTCTGCCAGAGATGGGAGCCCTGTATGCCATTCGACGTCATGAGGCGGGCGGAACGGCTCAAGGAGCATTTGCACACCCGGGCGTTCGTTCCCCACAAAGCTGCGAGCGACGCTGCCGCCCAGACCCTCATCGGCCCTATGTCCCCGCGTGAGAGGAGTCTGCCATGAACGACATGGTCAGGGCCAGCACCTATCTCAAGGGCATCTTGCCTCTGATGGAGGACCTGGTCGAGTATGACCAGGCGGCCGCAGCCGCCATCGCCGGCCAAGACCTGGTGCTCCAATTCGAGGTCAAGGACGGCCCAATTGGCCACCTGGAGATCAGGGAAGGAAAGATCCGCCACGGCGTGGGCCGCCACCCCCACCCTGACGTGCGCCTCACCTTCAAGACGCCGGGGCTACTCAACCGTTTGTTCGACGGCGAGGATGTGCGACCGGGCATCCGCAAGGGCTTTACCCGGCTGGGCTTTCTAACCAAAACGTTCCCCATCTTGGCCGAGCGGCTGGAATATTACATGGAAGGCGAAGGGCAGAACGCAAAAGGCCCGGAAGCCAACCTGTTCCTCGTCAAACTTGGACTCCACGCCATGCTGGGCGGCATGACCGCCGTCGCCGCCGACGATCCCTCGCTGGCCGACGTCGCTGCCGCCACGCCGGCCGGCACGCTGCTGGTGACGGTGCTGCCCGATGGGCCACAGGGAACGTTCGCCAAGGTCCCCCGCAACGGAGGCTACGAGTTCGTCTCCACCTGGGGCCAACCGGTGGAGCAGCCCAACGCGGTCATGGAATTCACCAGCCTCGACGTCGCCCGGCGGCTCATTGATGGCCAACTCAGCGCCGTTGTGGCCATCGGCACCGGCGAGATGCGCATCCGCGGCCATCTGCCGCTCATCGACAAGGTTAACGTCTTTTTGACCCGTCTCGGCCAAGTTCTGGAGCGTGAGCCCCTCCCACCGGAGGCTGGAGAAGAGGCCAGGCCCGCGCTACCCGGGCCGCCTCGCTATAAGCGATCGGTGGACCTCTTTGTCCGCGCCGCCCGCGTCATCCCCGAGGGCATCTACGGCCACAAGAACCCAGCCTTTTTGCTGCCCGGTCACTGCCCCTACTATGCCGAGCGGGCCGAGGGCGGCCACTGCTGGGACGTGGATGGCAACGAGTACGTGGATTTTCTGTGCGGCTACGGGCCGATCATCCTGGGCCACAACCATCCCCAAGTGGAGGAAGTGGTTCGCCAGCAGATGGCCAAGGGAAGCTGTTTCAACCACCCCGGCGAGGCCATGGTCCAACTGGCCGAGCGGCTGGTGAACCTAATCTCCGGCGGCGATTGGGCCGTCTTTGCCAAAAACGGTTCGGACGTGACCACCTGGGCGGTCCGCGTCGCGCGGGAGCACACCCGCCGGAAAAAGATCGTCATGGTGCGCGGCGCTTACCACGGGGTCCACGCCTGGTGCACGGCCTATCCCGGCGGCGTCCTGCCCGACGACAAGGACAACGTGCTGAAAATGGGTTGGAACCGGCTGGATGAATTGGAGGCACTGGTCGCGGCGCATCGCGGCCAGATCGCCGGGCTGATTGCCACGCCCTACCATCATCGCACCTACGCCGCGCAGCAAATGCCCGCCGATGGCTTTTGGCCCGGCGTGCGCCAGATCTGCGACCGCGAAGGGATGCTGCTCATCCTCGACGACATCCGCGCCGGCTTTCGCCTGGACATCCGCGGCAGTCACGTGACCTTTGGCATTGAGCCCGACCTGCTCTGCTTTGGCAAGGCGATGGCCAACGGCCACCCCATCGCCGTGGCCATGGGCCGCGAGGGGCTGCGCGATGCCGCCGAGGCGGTGTTCTTGTCCGGCACGTTCTGGTTCTCGCCGGTGCCGATGATCGCCTCGCTAACCACGCTTCGCATTCTGGAGGAGGGCGATGCCATCGACCACATGGCCCGCCTGGGCGCTCGCCTGAAAGAGGGGCTGCAGGAACTGGGCGCGGCCCACGGCTACCGCGTCACCGTCTCTGGGCCGACGCCGGTGCCCTACCTGACCTTCGACGACGACCCCGATCTGTATCACATGCAGGTCTTTTGCCGGGAGATGATCGCTCGCGGCGTGTTCCTGCACCCCCACCACAACTGGTTCGTGTGCGCCGCCCACACCGATGCCGACGTTGATTACACCTTGGAAGTGGCCGACCAAGCCTTTGCGCTGACCCGGAAAGAATTGGATTGAAAACGGGAGAGGAGATGCCCATGCCGGTCTTCCGCAACACAGATCATTTGTACCAGGTCCTCGGCGCGCTGTTCGAGCGGGTAGCCGCCGAGCCAGCCATCGTCGACCGCCTGCTGGAGGGCAACCTCGTCGTCCGCTTTCGCTTCAGCGAGCCGGATGGCGCAGTGACCATCGACCTGAGGCAGGCGCCGCTCACCTACACCTTTGGCGACTCGCCTCTCAAGCCCGACGTGGAGATGATCCAATCCGGCGACACGGCCCATCAATTCTGGCTGGGCCGGCTCAACGTGGCGCGGGCCATCGCCACCCGCAAGGTCGTCTCGCGAGGCTCGGTGCCCAAGGCGCTGGCGCTCTTGCCGGCGGTCAAGCCTGCCTTTGACATCTATCCCCAGGTGCTGCGCGAGCTAGGCTACGAGGAGATGATTCCCAAGGAACATGTAGCGCGGGAAGAGGGCCAGAGGACAGGGTGGAAAAACTGGCTGGACAGGCTGGTGAGCCGCTGGCGGGAGACGCCCGCGATCCCGGTCAAGGTGGATGATAAAGCGCTGAACCGCCACGTGATCCCTCTCGTCGATGAGCTGGACGAGGATTTCTGGCAAGTAGAGATCCGCGTCCAAGACCTGCCCGCCGAAGAAGCGGCCCTGAAGGTGGAGATGCTACGGCGGATGCGGCTCATCCGCGCCTTTGAAGAGGCGCTAGCTGACGTGTTTGCCCAAGGAGAATTGCCTACGGAGATGATTCACCTGTCCATCGGCCAGGAAGCGACGGCGGTGGGCCTCTGTTTTGCCCTGCGCGCCGACGATTACATGACCACCACCCATCGGGGTCACGGTCACATGCTGGCCAAGGGCGCCGACATGCGGGGCATGATGGCCGAACTGTTCGCCAAACAGACCGGCCTGTGCAAAGGCAAGGGCGGTTCGATGCACGTCACCGAGGCGGCGGTGGGCGCGCTGGGGGCCAACGGCATCGTCGGCGCGCCGTACCTCATCGCCGCCGGGGCGGCCCTTTCGGCCAGGCAGCGGGGCAGCGACCAGGTTGCCATGGCCATTGCCGGCGATGGGGCAACCAACCAGGGCATGTTCCACGAAGCGCTCAACTTTGCTGCCGTCTTTGACTTGCCGGCCATCTTTGTCATTG
>JASFTJ010000385.1:0-3767 GCA_050053615.1 Anaerolineae bacterium
ATCGACGAACAGGCCCGGCTGCCGCGCCAGGTTGCGGGCGATGCCCACCGGGCTGTCGCCAAACTGGCCGTAGCGCACCAGAAAGGCCGGGCTCTCCAGGCCGCTAAAGTGAGGCATGATGACGGCGAAGCAGAGAAAACTCCAGCCGGCCCCGGCGGCGGCCACGCCCAGGCCCAGCAGCCAGCGCCGCCGCGCCAGCGCCGCCCAAAGCCCCATCATCGACACCAGCAAGCCCACTTCCTCTTTGGTCATGGCCGCCAGAAAGGCACAGGCGACGAATCCCCAGGGGCGGTCGGTCTCCAGAAAGTAAAAAGCCGCCAGCAGAAAGACCGGGCTCAGCGCCACCGCGTGAAAGTCGGAGAGATTGGCGGCCGCCAGCGGCGGGGAGAGGAGATAGATCAGCACAAAAGCCACGGGAAACCAATGAATTGTGAATTGTGAACTGTGAACTGTGAATTTGTGGCGTGCCAGCAGATAGACGGGAACGGCGCCCAGAGCCAGGGCGACGGTTTGCAGCCAGAGCAGCGTCTCCGGCCCGTCGTGGAGCAGGTAGAGGAGGGAGATGGGGGCCAGAATCGGCTCGACGTGGTAGCCCAGCAGCACGTCCGGCTGGCGAAAGTCCTGGATGGGGATGTCGAGGCGGAAGGCGGCGTCGAGGTAGGTGGAGAAGCGAAAAGGCCGGCCGTGCAGCGTATTCCACACCGCCTGGTCGGTGTAGCCCAGGTCGAGGGCGTGGGTCCGCAGATTCTGGTGGCGGCGCAGCGACAGCGTGCCCAAGACGGCGACGTAGGCCACCACCAGCAGGCCGACGACCACCAGTAGGGCAAGATTGAATCTTGCCCTACGAGACCTTGCCAATCCTGCCTCCAGCACGCCGACGCCCTGTTGGGCAGGATTGAATCTTGCCCTACGAGATCTCACCGGCCCAGCCTCAGCTCGTGCACGTCGGAAGCCGGGTCGGGGCGGTCGTCCAGGCCCAGGAAGAGCTTGACGAAAAAGCGGTAGCTCTGCGCCGGGTCGACGAGGTTCTGGTCATAGGGGCTGAGGCTGACGCGGGGCCGGCTCCATTCCAGCCGCCACTCGCCCGCCGACCAGCCGCCGCCAGCCGGCAGGTCATCGCCCAACCCCGGCGGGATGGTCTCGGCGCGGATGCCGACCAGTCCGCCCTGGCCGTCGGCGGTGGCGGTGTGGCAGCCCACGGTGCAGGCCAGCCCCTCGCTGCCTGTCGATTCGCCCGACACCTGGCCGGGGTCCACCAGCTGCCAGTGGACGGTCATGAGGTTGCGCCACACGCCCGGCTCGCCGCCGGATGTCTCTGCAGGCCAGCGCGCCAGAAAGTAGACGTTCTCCTCGTCGTACAGCGAGCGCAGCTCGACTGCCCCGGCCGGCTCGTCGCCGTGCAGCCCATAGTGAAGCGGCGCGGCCAGCGGCGAGGCCTGCGCCCATGCCGCTTCGACCAGGCCGTCCATCACCGGCGTTGCGGCGACGGCCACCGAGCGCAGCGGATCGCCGATGGGCACGCCCAGCTCGGGGTCGAGCCGGGGGGCAGGCGGCGAAGCAGCCCCCTGCCCCGCCGCCCACACCAACAACGGCACCGCCGCGGTCATCACCATCACCGCTATCTTGGAAACGATCTGTCTATCCCAATTTACCAATCTACCAATCCCCAACTTACTGCACCGTGTAGGTCCGCGTCACGATATTGCTCGTATTGCACTGGTGATCCACGATGAAAAAGTACCAGGTGTGGGTGCCCGCCGCCAGGTTGGGGAGCTTGACCGTCGTCTCCCAGTTGTCGCCGCCTGCCGAGCGCAGCACGTAGGCCACCCCCAGGTCGGGGTTCAGGGCAAAGACCTGGTCCTCGGCGATGTTACTGTGACCCTGCGGGTCGGTGCCGGTCAGGCGGAAGGTGACCTGAGCGTTGCCCGCCCCCGACGAGGGGTTGATGCTGACGTTGGAGACGGCCGGCGTCTGGCCCCCGGTGGGCGGGCCGGGCAGCGTGATCTCGGCGTCGGCGCGGCCGCCCGTTGGCACGGTGACGTGCACCTCGTGGTAGACTAGCCCGTCCTTGTAGGCCTTGACCTGCATGACGCGCACCGCTGCCAGGTTGTCGATGGTCACCCGGCCACTGCCATCGGTGATGCCCGCCGCCGGGTTGGGCGCGGTCAAGGCCGTCACCAGCGCCCCGGCGATGGGATTGCCGCCCTGGTCGCGGACGCGCACCCGGACCGAGCCGGTAAAGCCGGCCTGCTTAACCGCCAGCGAGGCCGACGGCCAGGCGTCCAGCCGCGAGATCTCGACCATCTTGGCCGCCTCGGCGCGGGCGGCGTCGAGGCTATCGGTCGCCAGGGCCGCGTTGGCGTGTTGCAGAATCTCGTTCACATAGCCCTTGACATCGCGGATGGTGGCCTTGGCCTGCTGGTTCGGGATGTCGGCGATGGTCAGGTCGGCTTCGGCCAGCGCGCCGTTGGCCCGGTCGCGGGCCTGGCGCACCCGGTCGTGCAGCGCGCCGATGTTGGGCGAGGCATCCTTGGCAAAATCAGAGTGGACCTTGACCCAGTTGACGTGCTCCCAAAAGGCCATCAGGTGACCTGAGGGCGGCAGCGCCGGCCGGGGCGTGGGCGTCGGGGCATCGGGTTCCAGCGTCTCGGTCGGCTCGGGCGTGGGCGTGGGTGGCGTCAGCGACTTGAGCCAGGCATAGATGTGCTGCAATTCTTCGTCGCTGATTTCCTCCTCGCTAAAAGCGGGCATGGGCGCTTTGCCGGCCCGCACCCGGAGCAGCACCTCGTCGAATTCGAGGATGGTCCCGGCCAGCTTGGGGCCGATGCCGCCCTCGGCCTGGGCGCCGTGACAGCCGATGCACGGTTTTTGCGCCCAGAGCTGCGCGCCCAGGGCCGGATCGGGCTCGGCCGGCAGCGCGGCTTCTTCAGTGGCCGTGGGCTCGGGTGGGGTGGGCTCCGGTTCGGGCGCCAGGGCGGCTTCCGGATATTCGTAGGCAAAGGTCCAGACGTAGTTGACCAACGCCCAGATTTCATCCTCGGTAAGGGTTTCGCCCCAGGCGGCCATAGCCGTGCCCTCGACCCCCTCGACGATCTTGGCAAAGAACCCGGCGGGGTCCTCGTTGGCCATGAATTCCTGGTCGGTGAAATTGGCCGCGCCCGCCAGCCCCGAGCCGTCGCCCGCCGCACCGTGGCAGGCCACGCAGTTCTCGCCGAACAGCGCCTGTCCCTCGGCGATCTCTTTCGGTGAGGTGGCAAAGGCCCACTCGTAGTAAAGCACGTCCCAGATTTCCATCTCGCTGAGCCTGTCGCCCCAAGCGGGCATAGCGCTGCCCTCGACGCCGTCGCGGATGGCCTCGTAGAACTCGGCCGGTTTCTCGCCGCGCATAAAGTCGAGGTCGGTAAAGTTCGCTGCACCAGCAAGGCCCGAACCATCGCCCGCCGCGCCGTGGCAGGTGACGCAGTTGGCCTCATAGATCGCCTGGCCGCGCACCGCCGAAGGCGTCTCGGGTGGGAACAGTTCGGCCTCGTCCGGCGGCGCGGTCGGCTCTACGGCTGTCGGTTCTGCGGTGGGTTGTGCTGCCGAGGTAGGCGGCTGGGTGGGCGGGGCTGCGGTGGGGGCCGAGGTTGGCTCCGGCGTAGCACCGCAAGCGAGAACCAGCAACAAGACAACCAGCAGTGCAATGGCCATCATTCCAGTTCGCAGCATTCTCGTACTCATGTTCGTCCTCCTCTTGGAACTCGCCCTTCAGTGGGCAGATTCTCCCT
>JASFTJ010000386.1:0-3748 GCA_050053615.1 Anaerolineae bacterium
CCCAAGGTTGTCAAAGCGGCACAACAGCAGGCAGGCAAGATCATCCACGCCCAGGTCAACATCCTCTACCACCGGCCAATGCTGCACCTCATCAACGCCCTGCGCGAGGTGGTGCCCCCTTCATTGGACACCTTCTTCTTTTCCAACTCTGGCGCCGAGGCCGTTGAGGGTGCAGTCAAACTGGCCCGGCATGCCACGGGGCGACCCAACGTCGTCGTCTTTCAGGGCTCGTTCCACGGACGGACCAACCAAACAATGGCCATGACCACGTCCAAGACCGTCTACCGCCAGCACTATCAGCCGCTGGCCGCCGGTGTGTTTGTCGCGCCCTACCCCTACGCCTACCGGTACGGCTGGGAGCCGGAGGAAACGAGCCGCTGGTGCCTGCGCGAGCTGCGCCACCTGCTCGCCACCCAGACGGCCCCGTCCGAGACGGCGGCCATCGTCGTGGAACCGGTGCTGGGCGAGGGCGGCTACGTTGTGCCGCCGCCATCCTTCCTGCTCGGACTGCGGGAAATCTGCGACGAGCACGGCATCTTGCTGGTCGCCGATGAGGTGCAATCTGGATTCGGGCGCACGGGCAAGTTTTTTGCCATCGAGCACTTTGCCCTAGTGCCCGATATTATGATCCTGGCCAAGGGACTGGCCTCGGGCTTTCCGCTGTCGGGGGTGGCCGCACCGCGTGCGTTGATGGACAAATGGCAGATCGGCACCCACGGCGGAACCTACGGCGGCAACGCCGTGGCCTGCGCCGCCGCCGAGGCCACGGTCCGCGTGCTGCAAGACGGCCTGGTGGACAACGCCGCCCGCATGGGCAAGGTGCTGCTGGCCGGCCTGCGCGACGTGCAGCAACGTTACCCCGTGCTGGGCGACGTGCGCGGCCTGGGGCTGATGGTCGGCTGCGAGTTCACCCTGCCCAACGGCGAGCCGGCCACCGACCTGGTCAAACAGATCATCGCCCGCTGCCTGGAGGACAAGCTGCTGCTGCTCAACTGTGGCACCTACAGCAACGTCGTCCGCTGGATCCCGCCGCTGATCGTCAGCCAGGAGCAGATCGAAACCGCACTTGGGATCTTTGAGTCGGCGCTGGCGACGTCAGGAGAACAGCCGTAGGCAGCTTTGACTATGCCCAAATTCGAGATCTAGCGGGAACTAGTAAATTCTGGACGGATCAGGCTAGGCCCTTGCCCGCCACCTTTCACTCACCAGGAACCTGTCTCTAACCGGAGGACTCAGGAGCTGGCGTCGGAGTAAAAGTAGGACGGGGAAGCGGCCTTGGTACGTACATTCTCGCAGGTTGACCTGCGGCGATGACAGGCCCATAGCCTTCCACTAACTTTCGAGGGGCGCTTCCATCGGCCTGGGCCACATAGACAGCCCGCCCTCCGTCTCGGTTAGAGTCAAAGACGAACAGCCGGCCGTCCGACGTAAAAGCGCCCGTGGCCGCCCAATCGGCGTTCTGCGCCAACGTCACCCGCTGCCCCCCGTCAACATTCATGAGGTACAGATCCGTATCCCGAGTGTCCTTATAGCCCAGACGGACCAACAGCCGCTCTCCGTCCGGCGAAAAGTAGCCTATTGCCTGCCAGTCCGCGCCTTCTCCCGGCCCCACAATCTCCCTCTGCTGTGCTCCGTCGGCGCTGATCAAGTAGAGGCGATAAAAATCCTCCTGGCGGACTTCAGCTGCAATCCACGCTTCGTCAGGTGAGAAACTGATACCGCTGATACTATCACCGCGGACCAACCGCAACTGCTGGCCAGAGGCCGTGTCTACGATGTACAAGTCATATGGGTCCTCCTGGGTCTCGCGCACGCGGACCAAGAGCCTGTCGCCGGAGGAAGCCCAAGTAGGCCAGGCGTTGTAATATCCGGAGAACAACTGCGCCGGCTGGCTGCCATCAGATCGAGACAAGTACAAGCTACGGATATCACCATTACGCTTCTCGTAGCACAGCCACTGACCATCGTCCGAGAGACGCGGAAGGTAGCTGTGATCCTGTCCGCTGTCCAGGGTCACCTGACCACTCCCGTCGCTATTTGTTCGGTAAAGAGAATAGGAATCACCCCGCTTCACGCTGAGAACCAAGGCCCGTCCATCGCCGGTCCAACTGACGGACAAACCGTTTGCCTTGTTGACCAAGGTGATGGGATCAAAGCCGTCGCCGTTCAGGACGACCAGATCGTATTCGTAGGTGTAGCCCGCCTCCTCGTCTTTGCGATCACGGTGATGCAGGTAGATCTTTTGCCCCCCTCTTGAAAAGTGGGCCCAAGCATAGCTCCTGTCACTGGCCAACACCTGACGGTCGCTGCCATCGGCCTTCATCAAATAGACCGTATATCGATCATTTCGCTCCAAGCGGACGATCACCCTCTCACCGTCGGGCCGAACATAGCCGGCCACCGATTCGGCGCCGCTGGCCAACAGATAGGGTCCGTTCCCTTCCAGGTCTGTGGAGTAGAGGCTATATGCATCGCCATCCTCGACATTGTAGAGAATCACATTGTTCGGAACCGTCGTCGGCAGCGCAACAGCTGTGGATCGGACCGATGGGGTCGGCTCGGCGCTCGTGGGTGGCCGGGTGCTCGTGGGTTGCAGGGTGACCGTCGGCTCGGTCATCACGCGGGCAGAAGCGGTCAAGGGGGGCTGTCCGTTGGAGCCCCCTCCACCCGCAATGAGGGCTATCACCCCTGCCGCTACGACAAGGACCAGGACCACGGCGACAGCGCCGCCCAGCAGCCAAACCCTCCGCGGAAGAGCACGCCTGCGTCGCCGCGCCCGCGCAGCCTCCACTCCTCCGGCCACAGGCACGGAGGGCTTTGCTTCGACCTCCACCTCCCCGGCCAGCGCCTGTGCCAATGTCTCCACAGAGGACGTCACGGTTGGATAGCGCTGTCCGGCTTCCTTGGCCAGCGTCCGTCCCAGTATCGGATCAACAGCTTGGGGTAGTTCCGGTCGCACGTGGCGGATAGGCGGAGGGGGTTCATAGATCTGCTTGTGTAGCACCGAGTGGGGCGTCTTGCCGTCAAAGGGTACCTGACCGCTAAGCATCTGGTAGGCAACAACACCGAGTGAGTAGATATCGGTGCGATAGTCCACCTCCTCGCCCCGCGCCTGCTCCGGCGACACATATTGGGGCGTGCCTACGAACATTCCCGTCCGCGTCAGCCCTGTTTCTTCGGCTGCCCGAGCGATGCCAAAGTCAGTCAGCACCACCCGTCCCGTCGGCTCAATGACGATGTTGGCCGGCTTGATGTCGCGATGCACCAGTCCTTGTTCATGGGCATAGTCCAGCGCCTCTGCCAAGGGGCGCAGGATGGAAAGCACCTCTTCGGGTGGGAGGGGACCCCGCTCCTGGATGTACTCGGCGAGCGTCTGCCCCTCCAAGCACTCCATCACAAAATAGTACCAGCTGCCCTCCTGCCCCACATCGTAGATGGTGACGATGTTGGCATGCTTCAGCCGCGCGGCAGCCCGCGCCTCGCGCAGGAACCGCTCCACGAACTCTGTTTCCCAGACGAGATGAGGAGCCAGGACTTTGACCGCGACTTGTCGGTCCAGGTCTGGGTCGTAGCCCAGAAACACTACGCCCATTCCGCCACGTCCGATCTCGGCGCGGATTTCATACTTGCCCAAGCGTTGGTCGACCAGATCCATTGGTGACATCTGCATTGATTTTGCTCCTTGTCAGCGGCGTGTCATGCGGATTATACTCCAGGTCGAAACATTCTGCAAGCCATCAGCATCATG
>JASFTJ010000387.1:0-3747 GCA_050053615.1 Anaerolineae bacterium
CTCCTAGCACCTGGATAGCATGATATCTCACGGCATTTTTGTTCGTTTTGTTCTTGGCCACTCTCTTTAGCTTTTTAATAGCTTTTTTGCCCCCTATTTTGATTAGGGCATCTCGCTCTTCATATCCTTGGTTTTCTGAGCTAATCAAGAGGGAGACCAAGGCGTCTGTTGCCCGTGGATCTCCAATCTCGCCTAACGCCTTCACCGGTCCCTTCTGAAAACTGCTGATTGGACTCCACCCATAACCGATTCTACTCAACAAGGGCGCGACTGCGTCGGGGCCAATCTCAGCGCACTTGGACCACCGCTTTTTGGTCATCCAATACAAAGCACCGGTTCTATCCCGCTGTGGTCGCCATTGCAGTTCGTCTAGGGCCTCCGCTGTGCGAGAGGCAATGCGGCGACGGTCGGCGTCGGACATTGCGTAGTTTAATGCTTCAGTCAATCCGTCAATATCGTGTTTCGATTTCATGGCGTCTATATCGGATGTTGTGAGCATTTCTTTTTTCGCCACTGCAAATTCTCCTTCTTGCCAATGGCTTTTTACGCTTACACCAGCGACTCGCCGTCCAGATCGGGCGGCTGGGGCACGTCCATGAGACGCAGAATCGTGGGCATGACGTTGAGCACGCTCAAGCGCGTCTGCGGAATCGCCTGCCCGCCCACGTAGAGCATGGCATCGTCATAGGTGTGCATGCCCACCAGCTCGTCGCCCTTGTAGGTCAGCGTCTCTTTGTAGAGCGGCCCCTTGGGATCGTAGCCGTCGTAAGGCGCCAGGATCAGGTCGGCGGCCTGCTCGAAATGGGGGCCGTGGTAGAGGTCCTCGCGCTTGAAGGCGGCCTGAAAGATGGGCGAACCGTCGTCGGGGTCGTGCAACGCCAGGGCAGCGGCGGCGATCTCGTCGCGCAGGGCCTCGTACTCAGCGCCAGGGGCGACCACGCCCTCCTTCTCGCGACCGCGCACGCGGAGAAAGACCCGCCCTGGGTCGAGGCTGTAGGCCACCGACGCCGGGTCGATCTCGTCCAGACCCTTCTTACGGTCGGGCGGGGTGTTACGCAGCTTGAGCCAGCCATGGTCGGCCAGCCAGCGATTGACGTACACCTCTTTTTTGATGGTGCAAAAGCCGTGGTCGGCCATCCACATCAGCGTGGTGCGCGGGAGCGCGTCGAGTTTGGCGGCGAGCTGGCCCAGCATGTCATCGATGCGCCGGTAAACGTCGTAGAAAGCGGGCGCGTAGGTGGGATGCCCTTCCTCCATCTGCTGCCAGAGAAAGTGGTGCAGCCGGTCGGTCTCCATGACGTGGACGTGGAGGTAATCCCATTCCTCGTTGTCAATAAAGTGGAACAGCGCCCGGATGCGAGCGTCCAGCGCAGCGTTGACCTCTTGCAGCGCCAGGTCCTTCGACTCGCGGGCTTTCCACGGGTCGGCGTCGATGATGTAGCCCAGAGACTTGAGGGTCTGCACGTAGGCTGGCGGGTAGACGGCCTTTTCCAGGCTGGGGCTGAGAAAGCCGCTGACCAGGATGCCATTGACCTGGCGCGGCGGGTAGGTGACGGGCACGTTGACGACGATGACCCGTTTGCCGGCCTCGCTGAGCACCTCCCACAGCGTCTTGGCTTTCATTTGGCGCGAAGTGGGGATATACTGTTTGTAGGTCGCCGGATCGCGGTCGATGAAGCCAAAGACGTTGTGCTTGGCCGGGTTGACGCCGGTCATCATCGTGCTCCAGGCCACCGACGATACCCAGGGCCACATCGAGTTCATGCGCAGCAGGCTACCCTGTTCTGCCAGCCGAGCGGCGCTGGGGGCCTTGCCCTCGTCAATGAGCCGCTTCATGAACGTGTAGGGCGTGCCATCCAAGCCGATAAAGACGACACGCCCTTCCTTTTTCTTTCCGCGTAGTTTGTCCAGGAAGCCCATTAGCAAGCCCCTTTCCCGTGGGGCAAGTTTGAAGCTTGCCCTACAAATAGCCGAGTGCTGCCAGCCGGGCCTCGACCTCAGCCTCTTCGTCCTCGGTGTAGGATTCCTCATCGGGGGCGGGCGGCGCGTAGCCCAGTTCCTCAAGTTTCTGCAGCACTTTTAACAGGCTCTCTTCGATGGCTTCGGTGCTGGAATCGATCGTGACGTCGGGGTTCTCCGGCGGCTCATATGGATCAGAGATGCCGGTAAAGTTTTCGATCTCGCCATTCAGGGCTTTTTCGTACAGACCCTTGACATCCCGCTCGATGAGCACCTCCAGCGGCGCGTAGCAATAGACCTCGACGAAATTGCCCACTTCTTTGCGCACCTTCGCCCGCACGGCACGGTAGGGCGAGATGAAGGAGCAGAGCACGGCCACGTTGTTGCGCGTCAGCAGCTTGGCGACAAAGGTCACCCTCTTGATGTTTTCGTCGCGATCCTCTTTGGTAAAACCCAGATCGCTAGTCAGGCTCTGGCGCACGATGTCGCCGTCCAGACGCTCTACCTTCAGACCACGATTTCGCAACTCTTCTTCGAGTCGTAAAGCCAGGGCGGTCTTCCCTGCACCCGACATTCCGGTAAACCAAACAGTTACACCTTTCTGTTCCACGGTAGTTTCTCCTCTTGCATGATTCGTAATTCGTGGTGCGTGACAATCCCTCACGCCTCACGTGTTAGACAAAAGACTGTCCCTGCATGTCGCCGGGGACGGGCACGCCCAGCAGCTCGAGGATCGTAGGGGCTACATCCATCAAATGCTGCTTGGGTCCGCGCCCCCGACGCTGGGCTTTCGGATTGTAATAGATGTACATTCCGTCCTGGGCGTGGTTGGCGTCGTCGGGGCCGGTGTCGTTCTCGAAGGTGTGGATGCGGTTCAGCCCCAGGCTGCCCACGGAGCGCCAGCTCAGATCGCCCAAGTAGACGATCAGATCAGGGGCGATGTTGTTGACCTCACGATAGATGTCTTCCGGTTTGTAAGCCACCGAGCCGATGTTACTGCCTTCGGGATCGGTAATGCCGGCAATGCGCTCGGCCAATTCGTCACGGACCGCTTCATAGTCGGCCGGCTCGATGACGCCGTCGGGCTCACGGCCCTTGACGTTCAGAAAGAGCCGAGCATAGTAGCCCCCTGAGCCCCAGGCGCGGGTCTTGCTCCAATCCACCTCACATTTCTCCAATGGCACGATGCCATCGGGTTGGTATTCCAGCGCCAGATAGCCCTCTTGCTTCAGCCATTCATTGAAGCAGATGCCGCCCATCATCGGCTTACCGCCATGATCCGAGACGACCAGCACGGCAGTGTCATCGCCGTCTGGCAGCAATTCCAACCGCTCGCCGATTTGGCGGTCGAGATGAATGTAATAGTCCCGGACGGCATTCTCGTAGGGATTGCCCGCCTCGTGCAGGGGATGGCGTTCATCAAAGTACTTCCAGAAGCCATGATGAATGCGGTCCACGCCCATGTCCACATGCATAAAAAAGTCCCATGGCTTGATGGTCATCAGGTGCTTGATCAGATCGTGGTGTTGGTCAGCCAACTGATAGATCTGCTCCAGCAGGTGATCCTTGTTCTCGGTACGGAATCGCGGCACGTCAAGCATGTACTCACCGCGCATTGCGACCACCTCTGCGATTTCGCGCTTTAGCTCTGCTGGATACGTGTACTGGCTGTGAGTGCTGGGCGTCAAAAAGCTGGAGATCAGGCAGCCGTTCACTGGTCTGACCGGGTAGGTCTGGGGCACGCCGTGCACCACCACCTGCTTCCCCACCCGCGACAGGATGTCCCAC
>JASFTJ010000388.1:0-3746 GCA_050053615.1 Anaerolineae bacterium
TCACGCCATGGAGATCGATCTGCCTCGCGTGGCGGTCTTGGCCGCTACGGAGGTGGTGAATCCCAAGATCCCGACCACTCTCGACGCAGCCAATCTTTCGAAAATGGCCGACCGCGGCCAGATCGAAGGCGGCCTCGTGGACGGCCCATTGGCGCTGGACAATGCCATTTCACCGGAATCGGCGCGGATCAAGGGCATCAAGAGCGAAGTGGCTGGCTATGCCGACGTCCTCATTGCCCCCGACATCGAAGCGGGGAACGTGCTGGCCAAGGCGATCACGTATTTTGCCCAGGGCAAGATGGCCGGCGTGGTGGTGGGGGCGCGCTGCCCCTTGATCTTGCCTTCCCGCTCCGACACGCGAGAGGCCAAGCTGGTTTCGTTGGGCCTGGGAGTGATGCTGACCGCATGAGCGATTGGCTGAATGGGGCTGGGGTGACCATTTTTACGGGTCGCTTTGGCAGCGGCAAGACCGAGGCGGCGATCAACTATGCGCTGACGCTGCGACGCAAGACAAAGGACGAGAAACCAGGAACAGCAAACGGGGTCATTTTGGTGGACCTGGATATCGTGACGCCTTATTTCCGCACCCGTGAGAGGGCTGAGGCGATGCAGGATCGAGGCGTGAAGGTGATCGCCCCCTCGGTCATCGGCCAGCACCTGGACACGCCAGCCATCACGCCCCAGTTGTTGGGCGCGATCCAGCAGACCGAGCGCCCCACTGTGATGGACGTGGGCGGCGACCGACAGGGCGCCCGGGCGCTAGGGCAATACAGCGCGGCCATTCAACAACGGGGCTATACCATGCATTTTGTGGTGAACCCCTATCGGCCCTTTACCGACACTCTGCAGGGTCTGGCCGACTCTATCGCCGAGATCGAAGCCAGCGCACGCTTGCAGGTGACCAGCCTGGTCAGCAACCCGAACCTGATCGGTGAAACGACAGAAGAGGGCATCATCGAAGGTCATGTCCAGATCGAGGAATTCGCACAAGCGTTGGGTTTGCCCATCGCCTTTGTCTGCATCGAGCGCAGTTGGGCCGCCAACCTTGGTTCGAATCGCTCGGCCAAGTTGCCTGCAAAAGCGCATTTCGCCCAACCTGTTTTGATCCTGGAACGATTCTTTGTGATGTCCTGGGAGGAGCCCAGCACACGAGAGAGGCCAAGATGACGACCATTCGAAACTTTGCACAACTACTGGAATCAGCGGTGGACCGCGGCCCCAGGCGGGTCGCCATTGTGGGCGCAGGCCAGCGGGAAACCCTGCACGCCGTTCGCCTGACTCGCAACAGGGGCCTGGCAGATTGCATCCTGATAGACGATCTCGATCGCTTGCACACCGTCGCCGATCAAGAAGGCATCGACCTTGACGGCATGGATATGATTGAAGAAAGCAATATGGTCCAGGCCGCATACAAAGCCGTGGCCATGGTGCACGCCGAGGAGGCGGACCTGGTGATGAACGGGCACGCACAGCCGGTGGAGTTGATGAAGGCTGCCCTCGACGGAGAAAAAGGCCTGCGCATCGGCAAGCTCATCAGCGACGTGAGCGTCTTTGAGATCCCTCAATTCGACCGCCTGATTCTTGTCAGCGATGTGGCCATCGTGGTCTCACCCAATCTCGCGCAAAAGGTCGCGATTGTGCAGAACGCGATTGACACAGCTATCGAACTGGGCGTAAAAGAGCCCAAGGTGGCCATTCTGGCTGCCACCGAAATGGTCAACCCCGAGATGCCGGCCAATATGGACGCCGCCAACCTGGCGAAAATGGCCGATCGGGGCCAGATCCGCGGGGGCATCGTGGATGGACCGCTGGCGCTGGACAACGCGATTTCGCTCAAGTCGGCCCAGATGAAGGATATCAAGAGTCAAGTGGCCGGCCAAGCTGACATCCTGATCACACCCGACGTGGAATCAGGCAATATTCTGGCCAAAGCGATTTCCTATTTTGCCCAGGGCCACATGGCCGGGGTGGTCGTGGGGGCCAAGTGTCCTATCGTCATGCCTTCCCGTTCCGATCCACCAGAGCAAAAAATGCTCTCTCTGGCATTGGGGGTCTATTTAACCAAGTAAACCAACAAGAATGGCAAGTACCAACGCAAAGGAGCTGAGAGTATGAGCTACATTGTCATCAATGAGGACCGGTGCAAAGGATGTGAGCTATGCACGATGGTCTGTCCCCAGGGAGACCTGGTCCAGATGGCCGACCATTTCAATACGAAAGGGTATCGGCCATCGGTCTTTGTCGACCCGGAGGACAACTGCACCGGATGCACCCTGTGTGCTATGATGTGCCCGGACATGGTCATCAGTGTGTATCGCACGCCGAGGAAGAAACGACGCACGTGACAACGAACAGCCAACTTGGAACACGCAGCCTTTTCTGGAAAGGATAAAAACTATGAAAGTTCTGATGAAAGGCAACGAAGCCATTGCAGAGGCTGCCATCCGCGCCGGATGCGATGCCTACTTTGGCTATCCCATTACACCGCAGACCGAGGTGCTGGAGTACATGTCGCGCCGGATGCCGGAGCTGGGTCGCGCCTTTGTCCAGGCGGAGAGTGAGCTGGGGGCGATCAACATGGTCTACGGTGCGGCCTGCACCGGCACCCGGGTGATGACCACCACCTCTAGCCCCGGCTACAGTCTGATGCAAGAAGGCGTCTCGTATATTGCTCTGTCCTTCGTGCCCTGCGTCATCGTCAACATCATGCGCGGCGGGCCGGGTCTGGGCAACATCCAGCCCGCTCAAGGCGACTACTTTCAGATGACCAAGGGAGGTGGGCACGGCGACTATAACCTTATCGTCCTGGCCCCCTCCACGGTCCAAGAAACCGTGGACTTTGTCATCGACGCCTTTGACCTGGCCGACAAGTACCGCCAGCCGGTAACCGTCATCGCCGACGGCATGATCGGCCAGATCATGGAACCGGTCGAGTTCCCAGAGATGCGGGAACCGGAACGTCCGGAGCGCCCCTGGGCGCTCACCGGAGCCAAAGGCCGCGAAAAGAACATCGTCACTTCCCTCTTCCTGGGCGCGGAGAACCTGGAGCGGGAGAACCTCCGGCTGCAAGAGATCATCGACGAGATCGAGGCCAACGAAGTCCGCTACGATGAGTATATGATGGACGGCGCCGAGATTGTCGTTGTGGCGTATGGCACGGCTGGCCGCATCGTGCAGACGGCGGTCAAGCAGGCGCGGGAGGAGGGCATCGCGGTCGGACTGTTCCGGCCTGTCACAATGTTCCCCTTCCCCTACGACCGACTGAACGAGATTGCTGACCGGGCCAAGCAGTTGCTGGTGGTGGAACTGAGCGGCGGCCAGATGATCGAGGACGTGCGCTTGGCCGTCCGCGACCGTCTGCCCATTTCATTTTACGGCAAGATGGGCGGAATTGTGCCGTTGCCGGAGGACGTGTTGGGTGAGATCAAGAAGGTAGCTGGCGGCAAGGAATGACCAGCCACTTGTGGCTTGATACGTGAAGTTAGGTAAGGAGCCTATGATGACAAACAACTTTCAGGCAAAGCGTGATGAAGCTACATTGGTTTTCGACCGACCCGAGTCGCTGTCGGATGTGGTGACACACTACTGCCCTGGCTGCATCCACGGCATCACCCACCGGCTGATTGCCGAGGTGATGGATGAGCTGGACATCCGGGAGCGAGCGGTGGGGATTGCCCCCGTGGGCTGCTCGGTGTTGGCCTATAACTATTTTGAATGTGACTTTGCCGAGGCAGCGCATGGCCGGG
>JASFTJ010000389.1:0-3740 GCA_050053615.1 Anaerolineae bacterium
CCTTTCCAGTTCTTTACGCCCCAACCCTGGCCGGTTCCGCCTTCCAGTTTGCTCTGGTTTGCAGGGCTGATCGCAGTGTCTACCCTCCTCCCCTTTTTCGTCTACACGTTGGCGTTGGGATGGTTGCCGGCGAGTGTGGCCAGTATCCTGGCCATGAGCGAGATTGCCTTCGTAGCGGTCTATGCCTACACGCTGCTGGGTGAACGCCTGACGTCCAGCCAGATCCTGGGGGCCGCGCTGGTCGTTTGCGGTGTACTGCTGTTGTTGTATCGCCGCTGGCAGAACAGAGACAGGCACTTGCCTGGTACGAGGAAAGTCGCGTGGGAGAACAAAGAGTATAGCCAAGACGATGCCGATGCGCATCCTGAACGATAGGAGCATCCTGTTGCGAACTCGGCAATCGCCAGCAAGCAGAGTACCCGCCGAGCGCGTGATCCAAGACAAGACCTGCGTGGAGGTCTTTCCTTACTTTGCGAATCACTGGAGTCCGGGTATAATGTGCCCACGGCCTCGCTGTGGCGGTATGGCTTGAGGCGTAAAGCGAATTCTGTCAAGAAACGAAGGAGGCACCCAGATGGTGAATGAAAGACTCTTCGAAGCGATGACCAAAGCAGTCATTGACGGTCTGCCAGACAAGGCGCGTGAACTGGCCAGTGAGGCGCTGCGCGCGGGGATCGAGCCGTTAGCAGCCATTGACCAGGGCTTCAAGCCGGGCATGGACGTCGTCGGTGACGGTTTCGCCAAAGGGGAACTGTTTATCCCCGACTTGATGATGAGCGGCGAGGCGATGAAAGCGGCCATCGCCGCCCTGGAACCAGAGTTGATGAAGCGCAAACAGGAGCGCCAGGTGCTGGGTAAAGTGGTCATCGGCACCGTGCAAGGCGACATTCACGAGATCGGCAAGACGCTGGTGGCGACGATGCTGGCCGCCAACGGCTTTGAGGTGCACGACCTGGGTGTGGACGTATCGGCGCAGCAATTCCTCGACAAGGTGCGCGAGTTGAACGCCGATGTGCTCGGGCTATCGGCGTTGCTCACCACCACGCTGCTCAACCAGGAAACCGTGATCCTCACCCTGAAGGAGACCGGTCTGCGCGATCAGGTAAAGGTGATCGTCGGCGGCGTACCGGCCAGCCCCGAGTGGGCCGAAGAGATCGGCGCCGACGCCTACGCAGAGAATGCCACCGAGGCCGTCGAGGTGATCAAAAGGCTGGTCGGTGCGTGACACATCAAGTAAGGAGCGAGACCATGCGAAATCCGATTTTGGAGCGGTTGGCTGCGGGCGACGTCCTGATCGCTGACGGAGCGACGGGTACCATGCTCCAGACGGCTGGGCTGCCTACGGGTACTCCCGGTGAGGCCTGGGTGCTGGAGCGGCCCAAAGAAATCATAAAGCTGCACCAAGCCTATGTGGAAGCGGGCTCCCAACTCATTCTCACTTCCACCTTTGGCGCCACGCAGGCGCGGTTGAAGAAGGCGGGTCTCGATCCCCAGACGGGCGAGATCAACCGCCGCGCCGCCGAGCTGGCCCGTGAGGTGGCAGGCGCCGACCTCTATGTCGGCGGCGACATCGGCCCCACGGGCGAGATGATGCCACCCCTGGGCAAGCTGACCTACGAGGCGGCGGTAGAGATGTTCGCTGAACAAGCTGCGGCCCTGGCGGCCGGAGACGTGGATTGCATCTACATCGAGACCATGAGCGACCTCAATGAGGCGAAAGCCGCTGTGGAGGGGGCCAAGCAGGCCTGTGACCTGCCGATTTTCTGCACCTTCAGCTTTGACACTCATGGTCGCACCGGCATGGGCGTCAGCCCGGCCCAGGCAGCGGAAACGATAGCGGCCTTGGGCGCGTCAGCCCTCGGCGCCAACTGCGGGCACGCCCCGGAGGAGGTGTTGGAGTTCCTGCCGCAGATGCGCGAGAAGGCGCCCGACGTCTATCTCATCGCCAAGCCCAATGCGGGCATCCCGCGCATGGTCAAGCGCCAGGTAGTCTACGATGCGGGACCGGAGCGGATGGCCGAGCTGGGCAAGTGCTACGTCGAATTGGGTGCAAGCATCGTCGGAGCTTGTTGCGGATCGTCGCCCGATCACATCGCCGCTATGGCCGCGGCCATACACTCGTAAGGAGAATGTCACAATGAGAGCAAACTACCAAATCAACGCCACTCCGCAGTTCCGCGTGCTGTCTGACGACCAGATCCAGGAGATCTTTGCCGCTGCTTTGGACGTCCTGGAACGCGCGGGAACGCGGGTGCACGGAGAAGAAGGACTGGCTCTGCTTCGCGATGCCGGCTGCTTGGTCAGCGACGGTGACCTTGTTCGCATCCCGTCCTGGTTGGTCAAAGATGCGTTGAACAGCGCGCCGGGCCGAATCGTGGTCGCAGGGCGGGACCGCAGCAAGCGCATCTATCTGGAGAAGGACAAGTTTTATTTTGGCACCGGCTCTGATTGCCCCTCTATGGTGGACCCCTACACTGATAAAGTGCGCAAGTATACATTCAAAGACGTCTACAATGCGGCTCGGATCAGCGATGCCCTGCCCCACATTGATTTCCACATGTCTCTGGGCCTAACCTCCGGCGTATTGCCCCAGACCTACGACCGGCCACAGCTTCTTGCCATGCTGAAGGGCACGTCGAAGCCGCTGGTCATCACCTCGGTGGATAAAGAAGGGCTAGCCGACCAGTACCGAATGGCTTGCGAGGTGCTAGGCGGCGCGGAAGAGTTTGCCAAGGCTCCCTTGTTCGTGATCTATATCGAACCGAGTTCGCCGTTGACCAGTTCTACCGAAGCAACCGAAAAGGTTCTCTACGCCGCAGAAGTCGGCATCCCGGCCATCTACACGCCGTGCATCATGGCCGGCGGCACTGGGCCGGTGACGCTGTCCGGCACGATGGTGCAAGCTCTGGCCGAGTATCTGGTGGGCGTGGTGTTGGCTCAGCTCAAGCGCAAGGGCGCGGGGGTCATCATGGGGGGCGTGAACTCGCCCATGGACATGGCAACTTCCATTCTGTCCTACGGCGCCCCGGAATTGGCGCTGATCAGCGCGGCCATGACCGACGTGTCCAAGTGGCTGGGCGTGCCCATGTTCTCCACGGCCGGCTGCTCCGACGCCAAGGTGCTGGATCAGCAAGCAGCCATCGAGGCTACGTTGTCCATCGTCGTGGCCGCGCTGTCGGGGGCCAACCTGATCCACGATGTCGGCTACCTAGAATCCGGCTTGTTGGGTTCTTTCGATATGCTGGTCATGTCCGACGAGGTGATCGGCATGGCCAAGCGTATTCTGTCGGGCGTTACCGTCACGCCCGAGACCTTGGCTGTGGACGTCATCGAGCAGGTGGGGCCTGGCGGTCACTATCTGACCCAAGAGCACACCCGCACTCATTTCCGGGCGGAGACGTGGTTCCCAACGCTGATAGACCGGCAGATGCGCCGGACGTGGCAGGCCAGTGGGGCAAAGACGATGGGCGACCGGGTGCGGGTCAAGGTGCTGGATATTCTGGAGCACCACGAACCGCTGCCGATCCCGGCTGACGCGGAGACCAGGTTGAAAGAGATCGTCGCTCAGGCTGAGGCGCGCCACAAGGCGGAACCCTGAGAGTCTGGGACAATACCTCCACTCTGCTGTCCCTTTCTTCAGGGTAGCCATGACTGCCCGGAAAAGGGGCAGTCAAGAGAAAACGGGTAAGGTGTGAATCGTTATCTAAGCATCATCCTTTCTGGAGGCTATGCGACTGCTC
>JASFTJ010000390.1:0-3735 GCA_050053615.1 Anaerolineae bacterium
ACCGTCGCCGCCGACCTGCTGGCCCAGGCCGAGCACGACCCGCTGGCCACCGCCCTGCTGGTCACGCCCTCGGCGCGGCTGGCCGAGGCGGTGCAGGCCGCGGTGGCCCGCCAACTGCCCGCGCTCGTCCGCCGCGAGACTGTCGCCGCGTCGCTGGCGGGGCAGGGGGCGATCCTGCTCGTCGCTGGCCTGGACGAGGCGCTGGCCGTCGCCAACGAGTACGCGCCCGAGCACCTGTGCCTGCTCGTCGCCGATCCGTGGCCGCTGGTGGGCCGGGTGCGCAACGCTGGCGGCGTGTTCGTCGGCGAGGGCTCGTCGGAGGCGCTGGGCGATTACGTCGTCGGGCCCAGCCATGTCATGCCCACCGGCGGCACGGCGCGCTTTGGTTCGCCGTTGCACGTGCGCGATTTTCTCAAGGTGACCAGCGTCTTTGCCGTGAGCGAGGCCGCGGCCCAGCGGCTGGCTCCCGCCGCCCGGACCATCGCCCGGGCCGAGGGGCTGACCGCCCACGCCGCGGCGGTCGCCGCCCGCACAAATCACCAGACCTGACAGGTCCCGGCGACACAATTGAGCAAGTGCGAAAGGAGAGCGAGATGTTTACCGTATCCGATGTCTGGAAAACCACCTATCCCGGTGCCTTTGCCGGGGTGCTGACCATGGACAACGTGGCCAATCCAAAGGGCCACGCGGCCCTGGCCCGGCGCAAGGACGAGTTACAGGCGGCGCTGCGTGCCCGCTTCTCCAGCCGCCAGGAGATCAAGGCTCTGCCAACCGTGCAGGCCTACAATGCCTACTACAAACGGTTCAAAAAGACCTATCACGTCCAGCTCCAGCTCGAGTCGGTGGCTGTGAAGGGCAAACCAATTCCGCGCATCGCGGCGCTGGTTGAAGCGATGTTCATGGCTGAACTCAAGAACCAACTGCTGACGGCTGGCCATGACCTGGACGCCGTCCGGCCGCCGGTCAAGCTGGACGTGGCCGGCGGCAGCGAGCAGTACGTGCGCCTCAACGGCCAGGAGCAAGCGCTCAAGGCCGGCGATATGTTCATCGCCGATACACAAGGCATCCTGTCCAGCGTCATGTATGGCCCTGATCGCCGCACGCAGATCCGGCCGACCACGACGCGCGCCCTGTTCACGGTCTATGCCCCGCCTGGTCTCGACGCGCAGGCTGTGCGCCAGCACTTGCACGACATCGAGACCTACGCCCAGCTGGTCGCCCCCCAGGCCGAAACCGAGCTGCTGGAGGTGTACGCTGCCTTATAGAGACGGCCATCTACCTTTGGACAAAGAGAGGCGCCCATGAACATTGAATCGCTCATGTGCCGTCACGTCGCGGCGCTGGAGGCCTACGAGCCGCCCGACTGGCAGGCGCTGGCCGCCCGGTCGGGGCTGTCGGCGGACGGGCTCATCCGGCTCGACGCTAACGAGAATCCCTACGGCCTCGCGCCCCGCGCCCGGGAAGCGCTGGCCCGCTTTACTGGCTACGGATTCTATCCCGACTACCGGCCGCTGACTAAAGCCATCGCTCGCTACACTGACGCCGCGCCGGACACTGCACGCATCGTCCTGGGCAACGGCGGCGACGAGATCATCGACCTGGCCGTGCGGCTGTTTGTCGCGCCGGGCGAGGGCGTTGTCGTCTGCCCGCCGGCCTTTGGCATGTACACCGTCAGCGCCCAAGCCCACCGGGGCCAGGTGTTGAGCGTCCCGCGCCGCAAAGACTTTTCGCTGGACGTGGCCGGCATCGAGGCGCTGTTAGAGACCGATATCAGAGTCCGGCCCAAGCTGCTCTTTGTGACCTCGCCGGGCAACCCTGACGGGCAGGCGGTCCCCTTGGCGACGATCCGGCGCTTGCTGCGCCTGCCCCTGGTCGTCGTCGCCGACGAAGCCTACATCGAGTTCGGCGGCGAGAGCGCGACGCCCCTGCTGGCCGAGCATCCCAATCTGATCGTGCTGCGCACTTTTAGCAAGTGGGCGGGCATGGCCGGCCTGCGCCTGGGCTACGCCGTCGCTTCGCCAGAAGTGGCCGCGGCAATGGCCCGGCTACGGCCACCGTACAATGTCAATGCGGCAGCTGTCGTTGCCGCCCTGGCCACATTCGCCGACATGGACCAAGCCCAAGCCACGGTGGCCCGCCTCGTCGCCGAGCGCGAGCGGCTGTTCCAGGCTCTGACCGATTTGCCCGGCGCGCAACCGCTCTCCAGCCAGGCAAACTTTATCCTCTGTCGCTTCGACGACCGCACTGGCCGCGAGGTCGCCGACGACCTGGCCGCCCAGGGCATCCTCGTCCGCAGTTTTGACGATCCTTCGACACGCCCGGAGGGCGCAGGACAAGGCCCCTCCCTGGCAAACGCGATCCGGATCACCATCGGTCGCCCCGACCAGACCGACGCCCTGCTGGCAGCGCTCAAGGCGCATTATCCAGTATCCGATATCCAATATCCGATCCCCAATACCCGCTCGGCCCAAATCCACCGCCAGACCCACGAAACCGACGTCACCGTCTGCCTGACCCTTGACGGCGCGGGATGCTACGACGTGTCCACCGGGCTGGGGTTTCTCGACCACATGCTGGCCCAGCTCGCCAGCCACGGCCTGTTCGATCTGGCGGTGCAGGCCCGGGGTGACCTGCACGTCGACGAGCATCACACCGTGGAGGACGTGGCCATTGCTCTGGGGCAGGCGCTAGACCGGGCGCTAGGCGAGCGCCGGGGCCTTGTGCGCATGGGCCACGCCTACGCGCCGCTGGACGAGGCGCTGGCGTGCGTCGTCGTCGACCTGAGCGGGCGGCCCTACGCCGTGATCGACGTCGAATTCGACACGCCGCGTCTGGGTGCCCTGGACCCCGACCTGCTCATCCACTTTTTAGAAACGCTGGCCGTCCACGCGCGCCTTAGCCTGCACGCCCGCGTGCTTTGCGGACGCAACGACCACCACAGGGCCGAGGCGCTCTTCAAGGCCCTGGGCCGGGCGTTGGATGCGGCAACCCAATGGGACCCGCGTCGCCAGGGCGTGCCATCAACCAAGGGGGTCTTGTGACATGATTGTCATCATAGATTACGGCGCAGGCAACCTGCGCAGCGTGCAAAAGGCCCTGGAGCGAGTCGGGGCGACGGCGGTCGTGACCGCCGAGCCGGCGGCGCTCGAGGCGGCGCGGGGCGTCGTGCTGCCTGGCGTCGGCGCGTTCGGCGACGGGATGGACAACTTGCGCGCCCGGCGGATGATCGAGCCGCTGTTGCGCCAGGTGGAGGCCGGCAAGCCGCTGCTGGGCATCTGCCTGGGGATGCAACTGCTTTTTGACGAAAGCGAAGAGATGGGCCGTCACAAGGGCTTGCGCCTGCTGCCCGGCCGCGTCGTCCGCTTCCCCGAGGGCGAGTTAAAAGTGCCCCACATCGGCTGGAATCAATTGCGAATGGTGAATGGCGAATCGAGTTTCACGCATCATGCATCACGTATCGCACAGCACGAGCTGCTCGGCTCTGTCCCCGACGGCGCCTACGCCTATTTCGTGCACTCCTACTATCCCGTTCCGGAGGAGCCGGGCGATGTGATGGCGACGACCGAGTATGGCATCGAGTTTGCCTCGGTGGTGGGACGGGGCCGGGTCTGGGGCGCGCAGTTTCACCCGGAAAAGAGCCAGGAGGTCGGCCTGCAACTGCTGGCCAACTTTGCGCGTCTGACGGGCGAGGGGGGCAAGTCATGATTGTGTTTCCGGCCATTGACCTTCGGCGCG
>JASFTJ010000391.1:0-3735 GCA_050053615.1 Anaerolineae bacterium
GGGCTGTTTGCAGTGCGCGCTTTGCCAACGGCACGCCTGGCCGCAGGCCCGCACAGCGCGGCGAGCGCGTTTCTGCGGCGCTAAAGCGCCTACTACGAACCTTGGGAGTTCTCTCCGACAGCCTGCTAGTACACAGTTTGGCTCCGCTGAAGAAAGATCTGTTCAGCGGGAGAAAGAGGGTACGGTACCCGCTTTCTCTCGGCTGCCCGTTTTTCAGGGCAGTCACAGAGTGAATTCGGAAGGTCAACGGGTTGACTCTCTTTGCCATTTGGGACAAGCTCGCCGGGCGATGACTATGGCCAGGTGGTCTGAGGTCAGTCCATCCTCCAGAGCAGCCAGGGTGGCCTCGGTGTCTTCTGGATCTATGACGCGGACGCTGGACACGCCAGCCGCCCGAGTGAGTGCCACGAGGTCTACGGGGGTTCGGGGTCGTCCCAGGGCATCGTGGTCGGTGGCGGGATGGGGTTGCCCGCCGGAAAGGGCGGTTGTCTCGTTGGCCAAGATTACGACCAGCAGGTTGACGTCGGCCTGCGCCGCGTCAATCAGCTCGCCTAGCCCGCTGTGCAGAAAGGCAGAGTCGCCCGAGATGGCCACGATCTTTTGTGGGATGCGGGTTCGGGCCAGCCCTGCTGCCAAGCCGATGCTGGATCCCATGCCATATTTCAGATCCATGATCTCCCATGGAGGTAGCTGAGCGCGCACCATGCAGCCGGTCTCGCCGGTGACGACAAAGGCCTCGCGCCCGCCATGGCGCTCCATGACGGCTAACAGGGCTTCCAAGGTGGGGAGGTAGGGGCAGTCGTCGCATAGAGGTTGCCGGCTGGGCATCGTCCGCGTCACCTCTGCGAACGATGGCCATCGCCATTCAGGCAGAAGGGCCGTCAGCGCCAGGGTGATGTGGGGAGCAAAGAGCTCACCCGCGCCCGGTAGGTGCCCACTGCTTCGCCCGAAGATAGGCAACGTCAGGCCCGCGCGCTGAGCGATGGCCTGGGTGTGTGTTTCAACATAGGGGGCGACCTCTTCCAAGATCAAGGCTGCATCCAACTGGCGCATAAAGATGGCAATGTGCCGGACGGGGAGGGGGTGGAGTGTACTCAGACGCAGGATGCGCAGGGGCGGCCGGCCGCTTCTTTCTAGGACTCTTGCCAGCTTGTGGTAAGCATGGCCCGTAGCGATAATGCCCTGTTGGCCCTCTCCACCCTCGGGGTTCAGCCGAGAGTGCTCGAATCGGCGCTGCACGGCGTTCAACGTGGCCTGCAGTCGTTGGTGAAAGTCGACTACATGGACGGGCAGGACGTTAAAGCGCTCCGGCTGGCGTTCGAAGCGAATTGCACGCCGGCTGGGAATCTGCTTGAGGGCAGGATCGAGGGTCGTTTGAGCTAGCCCCAACGCTCGTGTGATGCGGACGACGACCGGCACTTGAAATCGCTCCGACACCTCGAACGCCTCGTGCATAATGGAACGGGTGTTGTCTGCGGACGTAGGTTCGAGGAGAGGCACTTCGGCGGCGGCGGCCAGCAGCCGCGAGTCCTCCTCGTTTTGTGAGCCCCAGCCGCCCGGGTCGTCACCGACTAGGATCACGAACCCGCCGTCGCCTGGGGCCAAGTTGCTGACCATCAGCGAGTCAAGGGCAACGTTGAGGCCCACGCTCTTGAGGCAAACTAGCGAGCGGACGCCGGCCAGCGAGGCGCCAAAAGCGGCGTCAAAGGCCGATTTTTCGTTGATGGCCCACTCGACGCGCAGTTGGTCGCCAGCGAAACGGAACAGGGCCTCTACGGTGCCGGTGACCGGCGAACCGGGGTACCCGGTGACGAGTTGCACACCTGCTTCCACTGCCCCTAGGGCTAGGGCCTCGCTCCCGGTGATCTCTTGATTCGAGAGTTCTCTCTCCACTTTGCCTTTCTGCAGGTTCATGCCTGATAGGCCGCAACCGCGGCTGCGACCCCCACACCGGATTCAAACTCGTAACCACAGGCGGCCAGGCCAACCTCGATGGCGCCAACCGTCGCCAGCAGATCGCCTAGCTTGGTGGGGCCCATGTGGCCGATGCGAAAGTACTCGGCCTTGATCTCGGGATGCAGTCCCCCGGCCAGGATGGCGCCGGCCTCCTTGATACGTGGCAGCAGATCGGCGGGGGTGATGTCATCGGGGTAGCGTGGCGCGGTCATGGTGTGAGCGGCGTATTCCGACTTGAGCGGTACCTGGCCCAAGCCCAGGGCGGCAATGGCTCGCTGGCAGGCGCGGCCTAGCGCGCGGTGGCGCTCGAAGCGAACCTGTATCCCCTCGCCCAGGATCTGGCCCAAGCTGACGTTCAGCGCCCAGATCAGGTTGACGGCCGGGGTGCCGAAATAGCTTGGCTGACGGGCCTCGTAGGCCTGCATGATGGGCAGCCAATGGGACCAGTCGGCGTAGTAGTTGCCCACAGGCGTCTTGCGCTGACGGAACGCTTCCATCGCGCGCGGTCCAGCGACCAGCAGGGCCAGCCCGGGCGGTACACTGACCGCTTTCTGCGATGCGGTCAGGCCCACATCCACCCCCCAGTCGGTCATGCGCAGCTCCTCGCCGGCGACGGAGCAGACGCCGTCTACGACGACGAGCGCCCCGTAGCGGCGGCCTAGTGCGGCCAGTCCCTTGACATTGGCCAGGACGCCGGTCGAGGTGTCCACATGGGTGATGGTCATCAGCTTGAAACGGTCTCGCTGCAGGGCTTCCTCGACGGTTTCCAGGGAGGGGCGTCCGCCGACTGGCGCGCGAACGTGGGTCACTTTTGCGCCATAGCGCTCTAGGAGCGTGCCAAAGCGGTCGCCAAAGTAGCCGGTGTTGATTACCAGGGCCTTGTCGTCCGGCTCGATTAGATTGGCGCCGGCCACATCCATGGCCAGGGTGCCCGATCCGGCGATGATGAAGGGTTGGCCGTCAGGACAGAGAAAGACCTCTCGCATGCGCTCCAGAGCTTGGCCAAAGGCCTCGACAAAGTCGGGGGCGATGTGGCTGGTGGTGGGGGCGCCCATGGCGGCCAGGACGGCTGGTTCGAACTCGATGGGGCCGGGGATCATCAGCAAAGTACGGTCTTTCATGGTTCATGCTCCTTTCCTGCCAGCGGATTCTTGTTGCCTGGACAAGTCAAAACGGCATGCTTCAAAATGGCAGCCCTGGGCTGCATGTCAGCTCCCGGCCAGTCGCGAGGGTAGTATACTGAGTTTCGAGCGGGATGTCAATTGCAGGAAACTTGCTGTGCATTGCGTCACGGCATGCGCACTAGCACCTTGAGCGCGCCCCGTTTTCCGGCATGCTCAAGAGCGTCCAATGCCTCGTCGAGTGGATACTCGGCCTCAATGAACGAAGTCACGTCCACTAGACCCTGCTCCAGCAGGCGCAGCGCAGCCGGAAATGGCCCGCAGCGTGAGCCTACGACTCGGACCTCGTCTACAACCAAGCTGGAAAGATCGGTTTGGACCAGGCCATGGTAGGTGCTTTTCAGGATGATCGTCCCCTGGGTGCGCACCAGCCGCCGTGCGGCCTGAAAGCCTTCGGCGTGGCCGGTGCATTCCACTACGAGGTCGGCCTGACCGTCGATCGCCGCATTTCCCAGTTGCGTGCGGATGCCCCGCGCGGCGACGAGCGCCAGTTTCCCCCGATGGTGGCCCACGAGCGTGAGTTCGCAGCCTGTCAGAGACAGCACCTGGGTAACCAACAGGCCCAGTTTGCCGTCACCCAGGACAATGACCCGGTCCG
>JASFTJ010000392.1:0-3729 GCA_050053615.1 Anaerolineae bacterium
GTTGCCAGGGCACCAGGTTGGAATGGTGTTCCATGACGCTGAGGACGACGACGTCGCCCTCGCGCAGGTTGGCCCGGCCCCAGGTCAGCGTCACCAAGTTGATGGCCTCGGTGGTGTTGCGCACAAGGACGACTTCGCGGGGGCTGGAGGCGTTGATGAACCGCCCCACCTTGCGCCGCGCTTGCTCGTAGGCCTCGGTCGCCTCTTCAGCCAGGGTGTGCACGCCGCGATGGATGTTGGCGTTGTAGCGCCGGTAATAGTCGTCCATGGCCCGCAGGACCGCCTCCGGCTTTTGCGAAGTGGCCGCGTTGTCCAGGTAGACCAGCGGCTTGCCGTGCACCTGGCGATCCAGGATGGGAAAGTCGGCGCGGATTGTTTTGATGTCGAGCATGTGTCCTCTCCGGGTATCAGGTATCGGGTATCGGGTACCGGGTATCAGGTATCGGGAGTATCCTGATACCCGATTCCTACTTCCCACGAAGCTTCTCCGCAATTGCCCCCGTCAGCCGGTCGCGCAACCCCTCCAGCGCCTCCGGCAGGCGGTCGAGCGACGGCTGGAAAAAACCTTCGACGATGAGGCGCACGGCCTCGGCGCGGGGGATGCCCCGGCTCTGAAGGTAGAAAACCTGTTCGTCGTCCACCTGGCTGACGGTGGCGCCGTGGGTGCAGCGCAGGTCGTTGGCCTCGATTTCGAGCTGGGGCAGCGAGTCGGCCCGCGCCTTTTTGGAGAGCAGCAGGTTGCGGTTGCTCTGGTAGGCGTTGGTCTTTTGAGCGCCCGGCCAGGCGCGGATGGTGCCCTCGTAGACTGTGCGCGACTTGTCCAGCAGCGCGCCCTGGTAGAGCAGGTCGCTGAGGCAGTTGGGCGCCACGTGGTCCTGCAGGGTGTCCATAGCCATGTGCTGCCGTCCGTCGGGCAGGTAGAGGCCGGTCACGCGCGCCTCAGCGCCCGGCCCGCGCAAGATGCTGTGCTGCGAGGAACGGCTCAGCCGCCCGCCCAACGTCACGCTCAGCCACTCCAGGCGGCTGTCGCGGTCGAGCAGGGCGGTCTGGGTGCGCAGGTCGTAGACCTGGCGGCCCAGGTCCTGGGCGTTGATAAAGTGCACGTTGGCCCCTGCGCCGACGTACAGCTCGGTGACGCCGCCGTGATAGGTGTCGGGGCAGGCCTCGCAGCCCATCGACAGCAGCTCGGAGACCAGCGTCACCTGGCTGCCCGCCTCGGCGACGAGCAGCGTGTGGGGCAAGACGGCCAGTTGCGGCATCTCTTGCCACAGCACCGAGACGAAGGGCAGCTCGACGGCGACCCCCTGGGGCACGTAGAGAAAGGTGCCGCCGGCCCAAAAGGCAGCGTGCACGGCCGTCCACTTGTCGACCTCCACCCGCACCGCCTCCTCCATGAAATACTTTTGCACCAGCTCGGGATGCTCACGCACGGCGGTCGCCATGTCGGTCCAGAGGACGCCCCGAGCGCGAGCCTCATCGGCCAGGTCCAGGTAGACGGGCGCCGAGTCGCGCTGCACCAGCAGCCCCGCTCGCTGCCCATAGACCGCCAGCGCCTCGTGCAGCTTGGGCGGCAGGGCGGCCAGGTCGTCCACCGGCGTCTGCGGCGGCGCGTAGGGGATCAAGCTCCCCCAGTCCAGCTTGCCCAGGTCGGTCCGCCGCCAGAAGGGCGGCTCGAGCTCTTGGTAGTGATACCAGCCCTTGTAGCGCCGCTCCAATAGCCAGTTCGGCTCGTCCCGCCCCGCCGACAGAGCCTCCACTCCTTCCCGCGTAAAGCCCCGGGCGGGGAGGGTCGCTCGCGTTACTTCTCGTTCTCGTGTAGTCGTCGTTTGCACGTTCGTCACCTCAATCAGGGAATCGGGTATCAGGTATCGGGAACCCCCTGATGCCTGATACTCGATACCTGATTTCCTATCCGACAGAGCCTTCCATCTCCAGCTGGATCAGCCGGTTCAGCTCGACGGCATATTCCATCGGCAGCTCTTTGACAATCGGCTCGATAAAGCCGTTGACGATCATCAGCATCGCCTGCTCCTCCGAGATGCCGCGGCTCTGGAGGTAGAAAAGCTGCTCGTCGCTGACTTTGCTGACGGTGGCCTCGTGGCTGATGGCCGCGCTCTCCTCGTCGATCTCCATCACCGGGTAGGTGTCGGAGCGCGAATCCTCGTCCAGGATCAGCGCGTCGCAGATGACGTTGCTCTTGACACCGGTAGCGCCCTTGTAGGCCTTGACCAAACCCCGGTAGCCAGCCCGCCCGCCGCCCTTGCTGATCGACTTGCTGGTAATGCTTGACGTGGTGTGCGGCGCGCCGTGGATCACCTTGCCGCCTGCGTCCTGGTGCTGGCCGGCGTTGGCAAAAGCGATGGACAGGATCTCGGCCCTGGCCCCCTTGCCCATCATGTAGACGCTGGGGTACTTCATGGTCAGCTTGGAGCCCAGGTTGCCATCGACCCACTCCATGGTCGCGTCCTCGTAGGCCAGCGCCCGCTGGGTCACCAGGTTGTAGACGTTGTGGCTCCAGTTTTGGATGGTGGTGTAGCGCACGCGGGCGCCCTTTTTGACGATAATCTCGATGACGCCCGAGTGGAAAGAGTCGGTGCTGTAGGTAGGGGCAGTGCACCCCTCGATGTAGTGCACCTGCGAACCCTCGTCGGCGATGATCAGCGTGCGCTCGAACTGGCCCATGTTCTGGGCGTTGATGCGAAAGTAGGCTTGCAGCGGGATCTCGACCTTGACGCCCTTGGGGATATAGACGAAACTGCCGCCGCTCCACACGGCGGTGTTCATGGCCGCATACTTGTTGTCGGCGGCGGGCACCACCGTGCCAAAGTATTCCTTGTAGAATTCCTCGTACTCGCGCAGGCCAGTGTCGCTGTCCACAAAGATCACGCCTTGGCGCTCCCACTCCTCTTTCAGGTTGTGGTAGACGGCCTCGCTCTCGTACTGGGCGCCCGCGCCGGCCAGGAATTTGCGCTCGGCCTCGGGGATGCCCAGCCGGTCAAAGGTGCGCTTGATGTCGTCGGGCACATCTTCCCAGCTGCGGCCCTGCTCCTCCACCGGCTTGATGTAGTAGTAGATGTCGTCGTAATCCAGCCGCGACAGGTCGCCGCCCCAGGTGGGCGTCGGCTTGGCGTAAAAGATGTCCAGCGACTTGTGGCGCAAGGCGCGCATCCAGTCCGGCTCGCCCTTCATCCACGAGATTTCGTCCACGATCTCGTGGTCGAGCCCCTTGCGGCTCTTGAACACATAATTCTCTTCGTCGCGGAACCCGTATCTGTATTGATCCAGGTCCACGCCGAGTACCACGTTCTCTGACATTAGGCGCTACCTTCCTTCACCCAATCGTAGCCCCGCTCCTCCAACTCCAACGCCAGCTCAGGCCCGCCTGACATCACAATGCGGCCGTTGACCAGGATGTGGACATGGTCGGGCTTGATGTAGTTGAGGATGCGCTGGTAGTGGGTGATGACCAGCACGCCCAGGGCAGGGTTCATCAACTGGTTGACGCCTTCGGACACGATGCGCAGCGCATCGATGTCCAGGCCCGAGTCGGTCTCGTCCAGCACGGCGATCTCGGGCTGGAGCATGGCCATCTGCAAGATCTCCATTCGCTTCTTCTCGCCGCCGGAAAAGCCGTCGTTCAGATAACGGCGGGCAAAGCCGGCGTCCATCTGGAGCATGGCCATCTTGTCCTTGAGTAGCTTGCGGAATTCGCGCATCGAAATGCCCCGT
>JASFTJ010000393.1:0-3720 GCA_050053615.1 Anaerolineae bacterium
GATTTTTTTGTCAAGCATGGTCTAGATCCGGACTTGTGCTTCGGAGACCTTGAGGGACCGCAGCTGATTCTGGTAGCGGCCGATCTCAAGGCCGGCTGCGCCGTATTGTATGGTAAAGACCCCAACCAATCGGTGCTGGAGGGCGTCCTGGCGTCGGCAGCCATACCCCCCTGGGTACGGCCCTTGCCGCAAGACGATCGCTTGCTCATTGATGGTGGAGCCGTTAGCAACTTGCCTATCGAGCCTGCATTGCAGCAGGGAGCAACCGAGATTGTAGCGTTGGACCTGACCGAGCCGCGTCCTGTTGGCCCTTCGGCAAGAGGCTTGGGACTGTTCTTGAACCATCTGATCATGACTGTAGAGATGCGGCAAATCCACGTGGAAACACAACTGGCAGCCGCTCGTGGTGTGCCGGTGCATCGCGTCAGGCTGTTGCCCGAATCGCCGGTGGCCGTATGGGAGTTTCCTCGCGCTGCAATGCTGTTCGAACCCGGTTATCGACTTATGAAACACTATTTGGCTGAACATCCTGAGTTGAATTGGTCTCGGCAGTCGCAAAAGTCCTGGTGGCAACGGTGGTGGTCGAGATAGGATTTTGGTTGCAGTATTCTCGATCCTGCCCCACTTTTCTTCTCCAATGCGACTTTTCGCATAACCTATTGATCGGTAATGGATAAAACCTGATATTTTGCTGTTGTCTCATCTGTAATGACTATGCGAAGTGCCACACTTCCCTCGTTAAGCCCAAACGTGACAGACATACAAATCCGTGTTATAATGCCCTTGCTGATCCAAAGAGATTGGCAGATTCAACCCCAATCAATCACATAGGAGGAAGGATCAATGAAGAGCGAACTCCGCAACCGATTGAGAATCTCGGAAACCTGTTTGGAAGAGATCAATGCCCTCTTGCTGAACCCCAAGACCCAAGTCATCAACGATTTCTTGGCGGTCGTCGAAAAGTATGGCAGCATCCAAGAGATCAACCGCAAAGCCAAAGCTGCACGAGACCTGGACAACTTGATGGCGCGCCTGCGAGAAATCGACTCGCCTTACTTGGCCGACCTGGAATGGCTCATTGAACAACGCGACAGGGGCGCCTTTATCAGTGTGGCTGACTATCGTCGCAAGGCGCTGGGCGACGAGGCCGACGCGATGGACTTCAAAGACAACTTGGCTGTCACGTTGGAGATCAGCGCCCTGCAATACTTCCCCTTTCTCATCGCCGAGGCCAAGCAAGCCATCGAGAAAGGCGAACTGATGCCAAGTCGCTACATCCGCGTACGCAAAATGAAGGAACAGGAAGCCGACAGCGGCGATATCCTGGCCGTGGCGGCGGCCATGCAGATTGTCGGCGCAAGTTATGTCGAGACGCTGGACACCAAAGGCACCGACGGTTCCAACGTCCACCTGGGTGGGCCAGAGACGATCACGGGCTACTTTGGTGGTGTAGGCCAGCCCAACGACTATGCCTTGAAGTGGCTCGACGAATTCCTCTACTACTATACCACCTACGGCGTCAAGCAGGTGCTCAACATCAACCCCGGCACGGTACTGCTGGGCTACTTCCTGCACAAGCTGGGCGTGGACATCGAGTTCAAGATCTCGGTGTTCATGGGCAACGACAATCCCTACGCTGCCCTGTGGACGCTCATCGGCGCCCGGCTCTTTGGTCGCGACGACGGCACCACATCGCTCATCGGCTTCAACTGGAGCAATAGCGTTAACAACGAGACCATCGAAATCACGGCTCAGGTGCGCCAGGCGCTGAACCTCGAGGACATTGTCCGCTTTGAGCACCACATCACCGAGACGTACAAGAGCATCGTCCGCCAGCCCTACGATCGCACCGACGAGCTGGTGGAACTGGCCGACCACGTGGCCAACATCTCGGCCAAGCACGAGGGCGCCGGTCCAGACGTCGATCAGGCTCGCGAGCACCCTTCCGACATCCTAGACTATTTCCGGGACAAGAGCGAGGTCCTGGACTCAGGTCACATGGGCTATCTAGAACAGAACTATCTGGACAAGCACGACGCCTTGAACCGCACGGCCTGGGCTCTGACCGAAAACGGCCTGTCGTTCGTCGCTGCCCGCAATCTGCACAAGTAGAGACGAACCACGGAGACACGGAGAGCAGACTCCCTCTCCCCTCGGGGGTGAGGGGGAGAGTCTCAGTGTCCTCTGTGCCTCCGTGGTTTAGACTGAGACTCAATGGAGAGAAGCATGAATACAAAACCGTTCCGACCGGGCGGGGTCAACCCCGCGCTGGTTACACCTTTTGCCAGGAATCAGGCAGTGGACGTAGAAGCCTTTCGCGCTCTCATCCGCCACGTGATCGACCACGTAGATGGACTGGTCCCCTGCGGCACCACCGGTGAATTCAATTACTTGACGCCGGAGGAGAACAAGCGCCTGGTGCAGATTGCCGTCGAAGAAGCCCAAGGCAAACCGGTCATCGCCGGGACAGGCGCGCCAGGCACCAAGCAGGTCATCGAGCTGGCCCGCAACGCCCAGGAGGTCGGCGCAAGCGCCTGCCTCATCGTCTGCCCCTACTTTCTCCATCCGTCCGACAAGGGCATTTACCAGCACTACTATGAAATCGCCAAGGCATTGCCCGAGATGCCCATCATCCTCTACAACATCCCCCAGGTGGTCAATGCAACCCTGCCCCGCCGCGTCGTCGAGGATCTGGCCGACATCCCCAACATTGTCGGCATCAAAGACTCGTCGGGCAACCTGACCTACACTATGGAGATTCTAGAATACGCCGGCGACCGGATCAATGTTCTGGTCGGTCACGACGAGGTTGTGCTCAATGCGCTGGCCGGCGGCGTGCACGGCATGATCCTGGCCTCGGCCCAGGTCTACCCGGAGATATGGCAGACGGTCTTTCGAGCCGTCCAGTGTGGCAACCTGGAAGCAGCGCGTACCTTCCAACGACAGGTACAAAAGCTGTCGCGCATCTTTTGCCGTTACGGCGGCGGTGTGGCCATCAAGCAGACCCTCAAGATGATAGGCGTGAACGCCGGGCGGCCCCGCAGCCCGCTCAAGAGCGTAGGAGGGGCGCTGATCCACGAGGACCGGGCCGAGATTCAGCTCGAACTCGAAAAGTTGGGCAAGATTCAGCCCAAGAGCGCCGCGTTCAACATTCCGAGTGGGCCGCTGGCTGGGCGGTTCGAGGGCGTCGGCCTGGACGCAGAGACGATCCGAGGCAACGGAATGCTCCTCGGCACCGGCAGCGCCGGAGACGCGAACGCACTCGAGTGGTGCCAGATCGACCTGCTGTGTGGCCGGAAAGCCAGTCCGATGGGTGAGGCCTGGGCATACCAGCTCACCTATCCGCGCCATGGCTACGAGGCGTTGACAAGCATTCTGGAACCCAATCTCACGGTGCGGCCCAGCACACTCATCGTGCCGGCCAACGAACTGAAGGACCTGCGCCAGGCGAACATGATCTACGGACCGGTGCAAAACGCCGTCGCCAAAGCGACTGTGGACAAACTGGCCGAGGGCGTCATCCCCGAAGCGGCAATGCACAGCGACGTGATGTTCATCCAAGCGGCAGTCCATCCCGGGGCATTGGACCGGCGCGTGCTGCGCCACAATGCCTATGCGGCCACGTGCGTGGCTATCGACAATGCGTTCGCGGAGGTGAAATAGTATGAGCAAGAAAACCGACTGGTTCAAAGGCATCTTTCCCGCCCTGGTGACGCCCTT
>JASFTJ010000394.1:0-3716 GCA_050053615.1 Anaerolineae bacterium
CCTGGACATGCGCTACGTGGGCCAGTCTTTCGAGCTTGCGATAGATACTGGAGATTGGATGCTGGATGTTGAACAGACGCCAACCAACACTCAATCCCCAATATCCAGTATCCAATCGCTGTTTCACGAGGCGCACCGGCAGCGGTTCTCGTACGCCAGCGAGGGGGAGCCGGTCGAGATTGTGAATCTGCGACTGAAGGCGATCGGGCGGACGGCCAAGCCCCGCTTCTCGGAGCAGCCGCCAGGCAAGCTGGACCCCAAGGCTGCACACATCGGCTACAAACAAGTGCACTTTGCCGACGCTGATACGCCGAACGCGGCCCGCCCTGTGCCCACGGCCCTCTACGAACGAGAACGGCTGCTACCAGGCAACATCGTCGTCGGACCAGCTGTCATTTTCCAGCTCGACACCACGACCGTCATCCCGCCCGGCTGGTCGGCGACGGTGGATGGTTGGGGCAATCTTGTCGCCGAAGGGAGGGGCGTGTGAGCCAGCTCGATCCCATCACGCTCGAAATATTCAAGAATTTGTTCATCTCCGTAGCCGAGGAAATGGGCGTGACCCTGGGTCGCACAGCCTACAGCCCCAATATCAAGGAGCGGCGCGACTTTTCTTGCGCCTGTTTTCTGGCGGACCCTTCTGGGGCAGGCGGACAAATGATCGCCCAGGCGGCGCACATTCCCGTACACCTGGGGGCCATGCCGGCCTCGGTCCGCGCCGCGCTGGAAGCCTTTGATGTGTGGGCGCCGGGCGACCTGGTGGTCCTCAACGATCCCTACTTGGGCGGCACGCACTTGCCCGACATCACCATGGTTTCGCCGGTGTTTGTGGATCCCCCTCTCCCCCCCAGGGGAGAGGGGTCCGACCGAAGGTCGAGGGGTGAGAGGGGAAGTGATGGTCTGGGCACAATCTCCCCCCTACCCCAGCCCCGTCGTACCGGCACGGTGTCTCCCCCCGAGGGGAAAAGGGGTAGCTCCCCTCCCCGGAGGGCGGGGGAAGGTTCCCCACCGCAGCCAGCTTTCTTTGTCGCCAGCCGCGCCCATCACGCCGACGTGGGGGGCATGTCTCCCGGCTCGATGCCGCTGGCCAGCGAGATCTACCAGGAGGGGCTGATCATCCCTCCGGTCAAACTCGTCATTGCCGGGGAAACCAACCAGGCTGTGCTCAACATTATTCTGCGCAACGTGCGCACGCCCACCGAGCGACGCGGCGACCTGGCCGCGCAGATGGCCGCCCACCGCGTCGGCGAGCAACGCCTGCACGACATCGTCGTCCGCTACGGCCTGGCTGAGACGCTACGGTATGCCCGCGGCCTGCTGGCCTACGCCGAGCGCCTGACTCGGGCAGCAATTGCGCGCATTCCGAACGGCGTCTACACTTTCACCGACCACCTGGACGACGGCGGCAGTCAGCAGCAAGCCCCGATTCCTGATACCTGCCCCCCAAGAATTCACGTTACAGTGACGGTCAAAGCCGATGCCATGACCGTCGATTTCAGCGGCTCCAGTCCAGCGGTGGCGGGGCCGCTGAACGCGGTGCGGGCCATCACCGAGTCGGCGACGTGGTACGCGGTGCGCTGCGTGGCCGGGGCCGACGTGCCCGTCAACAGCGGCACCTTTGCGCCCGTGCGCGTCGTCGCGCCCAGGGGCAGCCTCTTGGACGCCGAACCGCCTCACGCCGTGGCCGGGGGCAACGTCGAGACTTCGCAACGCGTGGTAGATGCTGTCCTGGGCGCACTAGCCCAGGCTCTGCCTGACCTGATTCCGGCGGCCAGCCTGGGGACGATGAACAACATCACCATCGGCGGGCATGATCCCGAGCGAAACGCACCCTTTGCCTACTATGAGACGGTGGGCGGCGGCGCCGGGGCAGGCCCCGCAGGCGACGGACTGTCTGGCGTACACGTGCATATGACCAACACGCTCAACACGCCGATCGAGGCGCTGGAGTATACGTACCCGTTCCGCATGCGGCGCTACGCGCTGCGCCGAGGCTCGGGCGGAGAAGGACAGCATCATGGCGGCGATGGGCTGGTGCGCGAGATCGAATTGCTCTGTCCGGCCACGCTGACGATCCTATCCGAACGACGACGGACAGCGCCCTACGGCCTGCGCGGCGGCAAGCCGGCGGCCCGAGGCCGCAATGTGTTGATCCGCGATGGAGAGGAACTGGATCTGCCGGGTAAGGTAGAAACACGGATAGAGCCGGGAGATTTGTTGAGTTTGCGCACACCGGGCGGCGGCGGCTGGGGTGAACCGCAGGAAGCGTGAGACGTCAAAAGCCCCCTGGCAATGAGCCAGAGGAGCCAGTTGCTTGAGCAGCGTTGCCGTCCAGATCGATTCTTTCCGAAACTGCCCTCAATGCTTGGAGGGTACAAGCCGCCGCCAGACACGCCGCACAGCATTCAGATTCTGTGCAACCCACCGATGCCACAGGGCCCGCCAAGTTCGCGCCCAGGCAACCTCTGCCATTGCGCGTGAGACGTTTTTGCCGCCAAAGCGCTCCTGAACGTAATAGTCAGCAATCTGTCGCACGGACCGACCTCCGCCGGGCATGGTCTGAGCGACGCTGTCAGCATACTCATGAGGTGTCTGATGAGCCAGGGGTTCCATACGTAACAGCCGCCTACCCCAATCCACGAGGTCATGGTAGACACGCTCGGCAACGGTCAAGCCCTCAATCTGGCGGTGACGGCGGACCATGAAAAGGGCGATCAGCACCAGGGGCAGCGCCATCAAATCCAGGACAAGCCATCCCCAGCGGCCCACTCGTTTCCAAAAAGATCCTAAAGTGAGAGGCGGCGCCGGTCTCTGAGCGTCAGGGTTGATCTCTGTGTCAATCATCTCGTCCAGCTCTCGAGCCCAGTTGTCAAAGGGCGGCGCATCGGTAGATGTGCCGGACGTATCATCTTGAGAGGATCGCCGGCGAATCGCGGGTTCGCTCGCAGTAGGCTCAAATTCGATCCAACCATAACTCGGGAAAAAGACCTCTGGCCAGGCGTGGCTGTCGCTCTGCAAAACATGATACACACCGGCCTCTTTGTGACCCTGGCTGTAGCCCCGCACGTAGCGCGCCGGTACCCCCACGGCACGGAGCATCACCGCCATGGCCGAGGCGTAATAGTCGCAGTAGCCCTGTTTGGCGTCGAACAGGAAATAGTCCACGCCATCCTGGGCCAACGCCGGCCCTTGGATCTTTTGATTGTAGGGTATTTCACGCAGATAACGTTCGACAGCCAGTGCCCTATCAAAAGGTGTATCGGACCCCTCTGTGATCTGCTCGGCCAGCGTACGGACACGGTTGGGCAGAGAGTCGGGCAGCTGCAAATAGCGGCGCGCCACCCAGGCTGGATACTCGGTTCCCGCCTGACGCAGGTCCTCGATGTTGACTGTCGAAAGGGAGGAAACTGCCCGGTACGACTCGCCTGCATATAGCGTCCGTCGAGAGTAAAGAGCAGAAGGATCGTCCTGTCGCGAGAATATCGGGGAAGCGTCGCGAGACTGACTTGCATCCTCAAGTGCAGCGATGCTTACCATAGCCCGGAGCGGCAGCGTAACCCGCAGCGGCTGTCCGACTGCCGCGATCAAACCCGCCGGCGTCAGATCCTGCCGCAGGGTGATGGTTTGGGTCACCCCCTGCCGCGAATCGTACTCGGCAGAAGCCACCAGCTCATTTTCATCTATCAGGATCGTGTCAGCGTCAACATTGTCCCAAC
>JASFTJ010000395.1:0-3714 GCA_050053615.1 Anaerolineae bacterium
GTCGACCGGTGCACCTGACGCCGACCGAGTTCAGCCTACTGCAAGCACTGGCCGAGCATCCCGGTCACGCCCTCACCCGGCTGGAATTGATCGAAAAGGGGTTGGGATACAGCTATGAAGGCCTGGAGCGAACCGTGGACAGCCACATCAAGAACCTGCGCCGCAAGCTGGAGAGCGTCGGCGCAGAGGGTGTCATCGAAACCGTGTTCGGCGTCGGCTACCGGCTCGTAACCGGAGGGGAAGCGTGAACCGCCTTTGGGTGCGGCTGACCCTGACCTTTGCCCTAATCATCCTCGTAACGGTGGGCACGGTCGCGCTGTTGGCTGACCTAACGGCGGGCAGGGCCTTCCGCCAATACCTATCCTATACCGATATCGAACGCTTTGAAAGCCTAACGGAGCAGTTGGCCGCATACTACCAAATGCATGGTGATTGGAGCGGCGTCGAGGCCATTCTCGAGCAGGTCCGGATCGTCCCCGGGGGCCCGTTCCGGCCGATGGCAAGAAGGCACCCTGGCACAATCGCCTGGCGGGACGATACAGTCCAGCTCATGCTGGCCGACGCCGACGGGCGCGTGGTGTACGATGGACCGGAAGGTCGGCCGGGACGAAAGCTGACACACGACGAGCGCGCCGCCGCCCAGGAGATTTTGGTCGAAGGCGAGGTCATTGGCCAGTTGGTGATCACCCGTCCAATTCAATCGGCGATCCTGGGACCACTGGAACAGGCGTTCGTGCGTCGCCTGCGGTGGCTGTTGGTGGGAGGAGGGCTACTGGCGGCGGGGCTGGGCTTGCTGCTGGGCCTGGCCTTCAGCCGCAGCTTGACGGCGCCTCTGCAACGGCTGGCGAGCGCCGCTCGGGCCGTGGCCGACCGCGACTTTACTCGCCGGGTCAAGGTCGAGGGCAGTGCCGAGATCGCCGAGGTGGCCCAGGCTTTCAACGAGATGACGGAAGCGCTGGAAGGATCAGAGCGGCAGCGACAGAACATGGTCGCCGACGTGGCCCATGAGCTGCGCACGCCTCTCAGTGTCCTGCGGGGCAACCTGCAGGCCATCCTGGATGATGTGTATCCCTTGGACAAGGCCGAGGTGACCCGCCTGTACGACGAGACCCGCCTGCTGAGCCGGCTGGTAGACGACCTGCGAGAGCTGGCCCTGGCCGACGCTGGCCAGTTGCGCCTGAACCTTCGACCAACCGATGTCGCCGAACTGATCCGCTCTACCGCCGACGTGCTGGGCCTGGCTGCGGAAGCCCAGGAGGTCACGATTGCCGTCCAGATCCCACAGGAACTCCCCCCCGTCCGGTCTGATCCCGACCGACTGGCCCAGGCGTTGCGCAACCTGCTGGTCAATGCCCTGCGACACACGCCCGCGGGCGGTTCGGTAACGATATCGGCCACCCCGATCGACGAGACTGTGGAAATCGCCGTGGCCGACACAGGCGAGGGCATTGCGCCGGAGGATCTTTCCCGCGTGTTCGATCGCTTCTGGCGGGCGGATCGCGCCCGCACTCGCCAAGATCGGTTCGACGCGGCGCACCACAAGCGCTGGGGCAGTGGCACTGGGTTGGGGCTGTCCGTCGCACAGAGTCTGGTGGAAGCGCAAGATGGTCGCATCTGGGCCGAGAGCACCCTGGGTGAGGGGAGTACGTTTCGCTTCAGGTTGCCGGTGGCGTAGCAAGGCCAGCGCCGAACACAGCCCCGCGCGTGTTGTGGATAGCTGACAGGTGGGCGAGGGACGAGCCGAGCGCTCGTTTCCCACTTTCTTTTTTTGCCATCCAGTGCTATACTGTACCGTGAACCAGAAGTCAAGCGCCGGTTGAGTAGCTGCGAGCGGACAGCGAGCAGTGTACCGAAACCAGGTCGCTCGCTTACGCACAGTATCTTGGGCAGCAAGCAGTAACAGGCATGCGACGTACGCCGCAGGCTCCGCTGCCTTAACCGGGCCGTATTGTACAGACGAGATGATTGTCCAGTCGATTTTACTCATCATCAGCAGCTATCTAGTCGGTTCGATCCCAGCTGCCTATGTTGCGGGACGTTTGTTCAAGAACATCGATCTCCGCCAGTATGGCAGCGGGACGGTCAGCGGCTCGATGGTGTGGGAGCATGTAGGCAAGTGGGCCCTCATCCCCGTCATCGTGGTGGATCTGGGCAAAGTTATGTTGCCCACCTGGCTGGGGCTGCATCTGGGACTAGGGACCCCTGTCGCTGCTGCAGCAGGAATGGCCGCCGTCGTTGGTCACTGCTGGCCGATCTTTCTCAACTTTACTGGCGGACGGGGCCTTGGCGGCTATGTCGCGATCTTGTTCATCCTCTTTTCCTGGGGGGTCGTCTGGTTGGTGGGCTTTTTAGCCATCGGCTGGCGGCTGGGTGATTCGGCGCCGTGGGCCTTGGCCGCCCTGCTCACCCTGCCGCTGTTTGCCCACCTGATCGGTGGGCCAGACGTGGTGACGCCTCTTGCCGGCATCATGCTCCTGTTGATGTTGATCAAACGGCTGGAGGCGAACCGACGGCCCCTGCCTCCCTCTGGCCCCGAACAGCGCAGAACGATTCTCCGCCGCCTGTTCCTCGACCGGGACATTGCGGATCATCAAGAGTGGATCAACCGGCGACCCGACCGGGAAGCCAACGCCTAGCAGCCCCTCATTTTATCAATTCGCATGACCTTTGACCGGTGAAGAATAATCACACAACTGGAATTTCGCAAGCCGCTGGAAAGTCCGAGGCTGCCCACTTTGCTGCGCGCCGGGCGATTCCGAAGGTACGGCGTGCCTACGGCTCTGCGCCCAGAATCCAGTTATGCCGTTTTCCGCTGTCTAGTCAAACCTCATGTCCGTCTCACTCCCGTTGCCAATCGGCCCCAGTTTTTTCCAAAGCTATTTGACACCCAGGCCAAAGCTTGATAAAATGTGTCTGTCACCATTGCCAATTGAACTCAGAGAGGAGAAACAAAATGGCAAAAAAGATCACCCTCAGCGTCATCAAGGCCGACGTGGGTGGCTTTGTCGGCCACTCCAGCATCCATGAAGAATTGATCGAAGAGGCAGAGGATCGCCTAGAGGCCGCACAGAGACGGGATCTCATCATCGATTTCCATGTCACAGCCTGCGGCGACGACCTGGAACTGATCATGACTCACGACAAGGGGGTGGACAACGGGGACGTCCACCGCTTGGCCTGGGACATCTTTGAGGCCTGCACCGAGGTGGCCAAACGGATCAAACTCTACGGCGCGGGCCAGGACCTGCTAGCCGATGCATTCTCAGGGAACATCAAGGGCATGGGACCTGGCGTAGCCGAGATGGAGTTTGAGGAGCGCAGGGCTGAGCCGGTCATCATCTTTATGGCCGACAAGACCTCGGCAGGCGCCTGGAACCTCCCCCTCTTCAAGATGTTCGCCGACCCCTTCAACACTGCCGGCCTGGTGATCTCTCCGGCTATGCACGATGGCTTCCGCTTTGAGGTGCACGATGTCAAAGGGCATAAGCGCATCTTTTTCGACACGCCCGCCGAGATGTACGATCTCTTGGTTTTCATTGGCGCGCCAGGGCGGTACGTGGTCAAAGCGGCTTACAGCCAGGACGGCGAAGTCGCCGCCGTCTCTTCGACCGAACGGCTGGCTCTCATTGCCGGGCAGTATGTGGGCAAAGACGACCCGGTCTGCATCGTGCGCTGCCAAAGCAAGTTTCCAGCCGTCGGCGAGGTCCTAGAACC
>JASFTJ010000396.1:0-3711 GCA_050053615.1 Anaerolineae bacterium
CTCGGGTACGACCAGCACCTCGATTGGGTCGCCGACCCGGACCTCTCCGCCCTGGTGAACCCGTACAAAGATGCCCTCGCGGGGCATGACGCAGTCGCCGGCTTGGTAGTAGATGGCGCAGCGGTCGTGACACTCCTTGCCGATCTGTGTCACTTCGACCAGGGCCTCGCCCAGGCGCAGGCGGGCGCCCACTGGCAGATCTATCAGGCTCAGCCCCTGGGTGGTAATGTTCTCGGCAAAGCTGCCCATATTCACGTTGAGCCCTAAGGTGCGCATCTTTTCGATGCTCTCCCAGGCCAACAAACTGACCTGACGGTGCCAGTCTGCTGCGTGGGCGTCACCGACGATGCCCCAGTCGGGCCGCAGTGTGGCCTGGCCTACATTGCGCTTGCGGGTGCCTTTCCGATCGCTGGTGCAAACGGCGATCACTTTGCCTTTCTGATTCATCTTGTTTCCCTCTTGCTACATTTCCAGATTCCACACACCACTCTTGCCCCCGCTCTTGTGCACGAGGTGCACGTCGGTGATGCGCATAGCGCGGTCGGCCGCCTTGCACATGTCATAGATGGTCAGGGCGGCAGCGCTCACGGCTGTGAGGGCTTCCATCTCGACGCCGGTCTTGCCCGTGGTCCGCACGGTGGCCTCGATGTCGATCCGGGCTTCCCCTGCTGCTTCGTCAGGAGTGAGCTCGACGGACACATGGGTCAGCAGCAGCGGGTGACACATGGGGATCAGCTCGTGGGTGCGCTTGGCAGCCTGGATACCGGCGATCTGGGCCACGGTCAGTACGTCCCCTTTCTTTACCGCTCCGGACTGGATGAGCGCCAGCGTCTCCGGTTTCATGGTAATGCGCCCCCGTGCCACCGCTTTCCGCTCGGTGTCGGCTTTGGCCCCCACGTCCACCATCCGCGCCCGTCCTTGTTCGTCCAGGTGAGTGAGCTTCACTGCGCTAGCACCCCTTCCGGATCCCCAATCTATCCTCCAATCTCTGACATCGCTCGCCCCCGAGGGGACATGGCCTCCGCTAGCTGGTGACGTTGCGGCTTCTGGTGGATGGCCTCAGACAAGAGGGACCGGACCGCTGCCAGATCGGCGCCCGCCCGGAGGGGACCGCGCAGGTCGATCTCTTGCTCATTTAGCAGACAGGGACGTAGCCGCCCGTCAGCGGTCAGACGCAGGCGGTTGCAGGTATTACAGAAATGGTGACTCAGTGCGCCGATAAAGCCAATCGTTCCCTCGGCGCCGGGGAGGTGGTAGTAGCGGGCAGGGCCATTGCCTTTCGGCCCGTGCACCGGCTCCAGTGGACCTATCTCCGATTCGATTCTCGCCCGGATCTCAGGCACGGGCACTGCACCATCGCCGGCCCACGGTATGTTGGCGCCGATGGGCATGAGCTCGATGAAGCGAACGTGCCAGCCATCCGTCAGGGTGCGCCGGGCAAAGTCAGTAACTTCGTCGTCGTTGAGGCCGCTCACGACGACCATGTTGAGCTTGATGGGCGTCAGACCGGCCGCATGAGCCGCCTCAATGCCGGCCCACACTCTGTCCAGGCGGTCGCGGCGGGTGATCTGCTGGAAGCGGTCGGGGTGGAGGGTGTCGAGGCTGATATTGACGCGATGCAGTCCAGCGTCGGCTAGGGCTTGGGCGTGACGGGCCAGCAGCGTACCGTTGGTCGTCATCGACAGATCATCGATTCCTGGGATGTCGGCGATCATGCGCACGAATTGGGGCAGGCCCAGTCGGGCCAGAGGTTCGCCGCCGGTCAGACGTACTTTGCAGATGCCCAACTGGGCGGCGGCGCGGACAACAAGTGTGAGTTCTTCGTAGCTCAGAATGGAAGCGTGGGGTCGTTTCTTGATGCCTTTGGTAGGCATACAGTAGACGCAGCGCAAGTTGCAGCGATCCGTCACGGAAACCCGCAGGTAGTTGATGGCGCGGCCGAAATCGTCACGGTAGGGCAACGGGATCTACCCTTCCTGCTCGGCCTCGACGGGCCAGGGGCGGGGGAAGCAACCCAATTGGCAGCGGGTGACCTTCAGGCCCATGGCCTCGACGGCGCTGCTGGCCTCGATACGCTTGTAGTTCAGCCCGTCAGCGACCTGCCAGATGGTCTTGCAGGTAATGCCGTCTTTGTCTGCTTGGGCCCGCAGGCGGGCGGCCAACCGCTCCGGCACCTCGTCCATCGGGTGCACGATCTTGTGCTTCCCCTCGGCCTTGGGACCGTAGCCGAACAGCCCCAATTGGCAGCGGGAGATGTGGATCTCTGCTTCGTTGGCGGCCAGGCCCACGGTAAGAGGTTTCGTGTTCAGGCGTTCGGCGATAGCAAACGCCTGACTGCACGGCAGTTTTCCATCTATCAGGTGATCCCGGATGGCCCGGTGAAGGCGCTCGTCCATAGTCTCCTTCCCTTACAAAGGTGGGTGTATTGTACCCCAGATGACTTGGGAAATCAACATTGCCAAAGATAGAGGAAGGTGGGCGCTAGAAAGGCGCGACTACCATCTCGCAGTGATCGGCGCCCATGGCGGCGCATTGCACCTCTTGGGCCCGAACCTGCACGCCCGATACGGCGTGGGTGATACCTCCCAGAGCCCCGGTGATAAAGCCACAAACTGGACGCTCGCTTCCCCCTTTCTCCAGAAAGTAGTCGGCAAAGATGCTGTTGTGTACGTGAATGCGCCCGTGTCCCTCGCTAAAGCCCAACTCTACCAGTTTGTAAAAGCCCCAACCCCGGATGTGAGCAAAGTCGGAGTAGGCGAGTGCCACTTGGTTGGGGTCCAGGTGGTGGACCTTGATCATAGTTTGGGCGAACGCCAGAGCGGTGTTATACCCTGCCCGATACATAATGATCCAGGTTCCTCGCTCTCCAAGAATGTCATTGGAGGCATCCATGATGCCCAATAGACTCCCGACTGGTGTGATGACGCTGCGAACCCCCATCAGCATCAGGCGGCCCTCGTCAATCTCGATCTGTTTCAGCAGCTCTTTCAGTCGTTGTTTGGGCTGTTCCATGGCTTGGCCCTCCTACAGCTCGACGAAATAGGCCTTGCACGCTTTGTCGATCATTTCTTTGGAAAGAGTGGGTGGGACATCGAGATATCGAGCAATATCCAGAATCTCGTCTACCAGGTCGCGGGGATGGCAGCCTCTTAGTGGCTTGTCCGGTTTGATATAGTGCTCACGTAAGAGATAGGCCAGTTCCTCTTTTTCGAACGCAATATCGGCTCTCGCGCACTCGTGGCGAAAGATCTCTCGGTAGTGCTCGAATGAGGGATCTTGCACTTCGATCTTGTGGCGGATTCGTCGCAGAAAAGCTTCGTCCACCAGATCGCTGGGGTCAAGGTTGGTGGAAAAGACGATCAGCACTTCGAAGGGAACTTCGATCTTTTGACCGGTGTGTAAGGTTAGATAGTCGTAGCGTTTCTCCAGAGGCACGACCCAGCGATTGAGCAAGTCGCGGGGTCGGACGAGTTGGCGGCCAAAGTCGTCGATCAGGAACATGCCTCCGTTGGCTTTCATTTGGAATGGGGCCTCATAGTACCTGGAAACGTCATTCCAAACCAAATCGAGGGTTTCCAGCGTCAGTTCACCGCCGACGGTGATGACCGGCCGCTTGACTCGGAGCCAGCGCTGGTCGTGCCGCAGGCGACCGGTTTGGGGTTTATCGGAGCGGTTTTGTACTGCGCTCGTCGCTCGCTGGTGATTTACTTC
>JASFTJ010000397.1:0-3709 GCA_050053615.1 Anaerolineae bacterium
GGTGAAGGGAGGCTCCAGGCGAGGATCGCGTCCAGTGAGTAGGTGGTGGAGCGTAGCGCCCAAAGCGTACAGGTCGCCCCGCGGCTCTGCGACTCCTCGGTACTGTTCGGGCGGTGAGTATCCCTCCGTGCCGATCATGGTCCCTCGTTGACCGTGCTCAAAGACCTTGGCTATACCAAAGTCAATGACCATGATACGCCCCTCGCTTCTGAGCATCAGGTTTCCTGGTTTCATGTCGCGAAAGATGACCGGCGGTTGGTGACTATGCAGATACATCAGAACATCGCATACTTGCAGGGCCCAGTCCACGATCCTTTCCTGACTTAACAGCTGCTGCCGCTCCTCCAACAGCTTCTCCAGACTCTGACCCTCAATAAATTCCAGAATTAAGTAACTACGGCTACCCTCGGTAAAATAATCAAAGATCTTGGGGATCGCTGGGTGAGAGAGGCTGGCCAGGATGTTTGCTTCGCGTTCAAAGTTTTGAATGCCGATTTCCCTCAATCGGGGATCGGGGGCTATGTTGCTCATCTCCTTGACGGCAACGATCTTGGTCACCGCGCTGAAGCGCAGATCGCGAGCGCGGTAGACAGCTCCCATACCTCCCACCCCCTGTACTGCAAGGACTTTGTAGCGCTCCTGCAGAACAGTCTGGGGGGGCAGTGTGCCCTCTGCTTGGAGGGAGCTCTGCGTTCTCTTAAGTTCGATCTTGCGGGTGTCTAGTTTACTCACTGCGCCATTCATCTGTCTTTGAGATTACCCTATTATACAGGCAACGGGCGATTCTTGCAACTTGTGTTGCTGCCAATTGGATTGAGGAGCTAGAACCAGCCAGAACGACTTCGGCCGTCTGGCAGGCATCTGCTTGCCGTAGATGAACCTTTCGGGTACAATGTCGGTTGGTGCAGGAAGGCGCAAGTTTGCTGGCTGACGTGTCTGCCCTCATCGTCATGGCGGGAAAGGATGACCACCGATGCTTGATTTTGGACGAGATCTATGTAGCGATCTGCGTTTTGCCGGTGAGCGCGAGTGGCTGGTGACGAATGGGGTAGGAGGGTATGCGTCGGGCACGGTGGCCGGTATGCTGACCCGTCGCTACCACGGCGTGCTGATCGCAGCGTTGCAGCCTCCGGTGGGTCGCACGCTGTTGGTTGCCAAGTTCGACGAAACTGCCACCTATGGCGGTCGCGCCTATCCCCTGTTTGCCAACCGTTGGCGTGACGGCCAGCTTGAGCCAGAGGGCTACCATCACCTGGAGCGCTTCCATCTGGAGGGTACGACGCCGGTGTGGACGTTCGCCTGTGCGGATGCCCTCCTCGAAAAGCGGGTCTGGATGCAACAGGGGGCCACCGCTGCCGACGCGGTTCTCCACAATACGACATACGTGCGTTACGATCTCTGTCGGGGGAGCAGCTCCCTCGAACTCAGCATCAAGGCCCTCGTCAACCACCGGGACCACCACGGCAGTACGCGCGCTGAGGGCTGGCAGATGCGCATCGAGCGGGTGCCGCATGGCCTGCAAGTCACAGCTCAAGCGGAGGCTGCTCCGTTCTATGTGCTGAGTGACCACGCCGAACCCGTCCCGCAGCACGAGTGGTACACGGGCTATTATCTCAGCGTCGAGGACTATCGGGGGCTAGATGCTCTGGAAGACCATCTGTATGCTGGCCTTTTTCAGGCGACGTTACAGCCAGGTGAGTCGCTGACGCTGGTGGCCAGCACCCAAGCGAACCTGCGCCTGGATGGGTTGGCAGCCTATGCCGAGCAGCAAGCTTACCAAGAGGGATTGCTTCAGCGCGCGCCCCCAGCCGTTGAGCCGCTGGTGTTGGCCGCCGACCAGTTCATCGTGCGTCGCAGCCTGCCCGGAGAACCGGGGGGGCGCTCGGTCAACGCCGGCTATCCCTGGTTTGGTGACTGGGGTCGGGATACCATGATCAGCCTGCCGGGCCTGACCCTGGCCACCGGGCGCCAGGAAGTAGCAGCTCAGATAATCACAACTTTCGCTCACTATGCCCGTGAGGGCATGCTACCGAATCGTTTCCCGGAGGCCGGCGAGGAGCCCGAATACAATACTGTGGACGCCACGCTCTGGTATTTTGAAGCCATCCGCGCCTACCACGCTGTGACAGGCGACGATGGCTTGTTGCGCCGATTGTTCCTCACGCTGGCGGAGATCATTGACTGGCACCGGCGAGGCACGCGCTTTGGAATCCGACTGGATCCAGAGGATGGTCTGCTCTATGCTGGTCAAGAGGGCGTACAACTGACCTGGATGGATGCCAAGGTGGATGATTGGGTGGTCACGCCGCGCATCGGCAAACCCGTCGAGATCAACGCCCTGTGGCACAATGCACTGCGGATCATGAGCGATGTTGCACAGCTCGTGGGCGAATCTTCGGAGCTGTACGCCGATCTGGCCGACCGCGCGGTCGAGGGATTTGCTCGTTTTTGGAATGAGGAAGCTGGCTTCTGCTACGATGTGATCGACAGCCCCGATGGCGACGATCCGACGCTGCGGCCCAATCAGCTCTTGGCCGTGTCGCTGCCGCACAGCCCTCTGAGTGAGCAGCAGCAACGCAGTGTGGTGGATGCCTGCGCCCGGCATCTGCTCACTTCCCACGGTTTGCGCAGCCTGGCTCCGGAGCACCCAGACTACACGAGTCATTATGGTGGCGACCGTCGCACGCGCGACGCGGCCTACCACCAAGGCACGGTCTGGGCCTGGCTCATCGGACCCTTTGTCTTGGCTCACCTGCGCGTCTACCGCGACGCGGGTCAGGCGCGCGGCTATCTCCAGCCGCTCCTTCGGCACCTGCGCAGCCACGGCCTGGGCAGCATCAGCGAGATATTCGACGGCGATCCACCCTTCACGCCACGCGGTTGCTTCGCCCAGGCGTGGAGCGTGGCCGAGGTACTGCGCGCCTGGCACGCGACCGATCCAGAACAGATGGGCCAGGAGGGCAAATCATGAGCACTATGTGTTTTTGCTCGGCCTGTGGTACGCTGCTGGTCGAACAGGTGGTGGACAATCGCTCCCGGCGCGTATGCCCTGCCTGCGGACGCGTCCACTGGCGAAATGCCAAACCCTGCGCCGGAGCGCTCGTGATTCGCAACGGCAAGGTGCTGCTCGTCCGTCGCACCATCGAGCCCTACTGCGGCTACTGGGACATTCCCGGCGGCTTTTGCGAGGTCGATGAGCACCCCGCCGAGACGGCCATCCGCGAAGTACGGGAGGAAACCAGCCTAGAGATCGAGCTCAGCGGCCTGCTGGGCCTCTGGTTGGACGAGTACAACGATGCCACCACTCTCAACATTTACTATTTGGCTCGCCCGCTCACCTGCCGCCTCCGCGTCGGCGGCGACGCAGATGGGGCGGCATGGTTCGCGCCGGATGCCCTGCCTCAGCGTGTCGCCTTTGCCAATGGCCGCAAAGCGCTGAAGGCCTGGGCCGCGGGCGATCCCACGCCGCTCCATCTACGGGGTGTACAAGGGCGCGATGACCGCGCCCCGGTGAGCGGCTAGTCTATCGATTTGCGGTATGTCGTGTGGCGCTTGACCACCTGGAAACCCATGGTCTGGTAGAGCTGCAAGGCCCCGTTGGGATTGTCGGCGTCCACGCCCAGGGCAGCCTCCTCCATGCCCAACTCTTTGAGCAGGCGGAAGCTGCGCGCGATGAGCGCCTTGGCCAGCCCCTGTCGCCGCCAGGGAC
>JASFTJ010000398.1:0-3699 GCA_050053615.1 Anaerolineae bacterium
CACACCAACTTGGACAGGATTTGTCCGGAGGCCGATCTGAGCGTGACTGTCCCCGGTCAGTACGAGATGCTCCGGGAGCACATCGAGATCCACCGCTACTTTATGGGCCTAGATCAGAAGCGGGATATCTCTATGGAGGAAGCGGTCAGTCACTGGTATGAGCAAGTCTACCTGCCCGTGGTGCGTGTGATCCGGGAACAGGGCATCCTGCGCGACTTTCCTGAGCGCACGGAAACCGACCTCTACCTCTGGATTTCAGAGCACCGGGCTGCTCTGGAAAATGCGTTTGGATGGGAGGTCGAAACGGATGTGGCAGCCGCTGATTTGGCGGCACAGTTTAGTCCCAAGCCACAGCGGGTCGTGGCCCGCGTGAGCGAAAAAATACGGGATGCCATCGTGCCGGATGAGCTGGAGAACGGTGCGCCGCCTGGCAGTTGGCGGGAGGAGCACGTGGCTTCCCGTGAGGAAGAGCACCTTTTTGCGGGAGTTTTGGTGCCGGTCAGTGGAGAGGAGATAGGCTGGCATGCTTTGGATCAAGCACTGGAGGTCGCCCATCGGGAGAAAGCTCGGTTGCGCGGCCTTCACATCGTACCCACGGCGGCCGAGGTGGAAAGCGACGAGGCGCAGGCCGTAAAGGCTGAGTTCGACCGACGTTGTGAAGCTGCCGGTATTCAGGGTCGGTTGACGCTTGAGGTGGGCAAGGTGTCACGCAAGATATGCGAATGGGCCCGCTGGGCCGACCTGGTCGTCGTGAACTTGGCGCATCCACCCGGACCGCAGCCGGTCGCCAGGCTCGGCTCCGGCTTTCGCACCATGCTCCGATGCTGCTCTAGGCCGGTGCTAGCAGTGCCGAGGACTTTTTCCCCTCTCAGCCGTGCTCTGCTGGCCTACGATGACAGCCCCAAAGCCAAGGAGGCGCTCTTTGTCGCTACCTACTTGGCGGCCCGCTGGCAAATCCCACTGGTTGTCGTAAGTGTGTTGGAAAACAGGCGTGTCACATCAGAGGCGCTAGACCAGGCTCAGCAATACCTGGAGGCAAAGGGAGTGGAGACGATGCTTCTGCAACAGAAGGGGGCTGTCGCGGAGGAGATTCTCAAGGTAGCTGAAGCCCAAGCCTGTGATTTGATCCTGATGGGGGGCTATGGCCATAGTCCGGTCCTGGAAGTTGTGCTCGGCAGCGTGGTTGATGAGGTGTTGCGTGAGAGCCGCATGCCGGTGTTAATCTGTCGCTAGAAGAGAGGGAGGAAGAAGGTCATTCACCTTCCAGAAAGCAGGCGATGCCCCGTGCCAGGGCCTGCGCAACTTCGTAGCTGTGTTCTGTTAGCAACTCTCGGTCGGCAGCCATAAAGCCCAACTCGATGATGGCGCCTGGTGTCTCAGGGTCAATCTCCTTAAAAGCGTGGTAGCCGGTCATGTCGAAGGTGATGCTGTCCCTGTGGAATCGCAAACCGGTTCCCGCGCCATACTTCTGAACCAGGCAGGCGACCAGGCGATCTTCCTCCTCTGGGATGGCGCTGCCTGCCACCCGCGCTACTTTGAAACCAGAGGCTTCTGGTACGTCACAAGAGTCGGTGTGGATCGAGAGGAATGCATCAGCCTTGTAAGCGTCCAGCTTGTCGGAAAACTCGGGCAGCAATTCAGCATCGTAGCCCTCATGTTGCAGGATGGCGACGACTCGCGCAGCTACGTCCAGGTTGATGGTCACCTCCTGCAGCCCATCCGGACAGATCGCCCCTGAGTCGCTCTGCCAGTGACCGGCGACGACTCCCACTTTTTGGGGACCAGGGGTGGGGGTGGGGGTGACCGTGGCGGCGCTAGGAGAGCGTGGCGTGTCGGTCGGATGCCGTGTACGGGTTGGTTCAGCGACGGTGGCAAGGTCATTCGTCGGGGGCGTCGCTGCAGGATTGCCGCCGGGCGCACCGGCCGAGAGCCAGACCACGTACCCGATGCCCAGCAAAAAGGCGACGACAAAAAGGCTGATTATTGGTCCTTGTTTCGTAGATGGTCTACTTTCCAACTCTCCCTCACTTTGCCATAAGCGATAGAATCATACCTCTAAGTGTCGGTTTCGTCAAACCTACAAGACGAACCTTCGGCGGTATCTTTAAAGGCAGGCCGGGGTTGGATTGTTCCTTTTGTTGACCTGTGTTATAATGAGCGCACTTGGAATGAGAGGATAGTAGTTTATGAGCATATTGCATCTGGTAAATGTCGTTCGGCAGAATCACGCCTTGGAGCATGCCACGATTCACGTGTTGAGCCAACGTTATCCGTATACGCGCTTGATGGGGCGTAGCACTCCCTCCGGCTTTTTCGTCTACGGTCCGTTGAGTGCAGAGGAGGTGGCCGATGCCGCTGCGGAGGCTCTCGCTCGTTTGCAGCAGGGTGAGGCGTACCTGGCCGTCCATCCCCGCTGCGGCACCAACTTGGCTGTTACTGGGGTAATGGCCGGCACCGCAGCATTTGGGGCTACCATGGGCCGCAGTCGGTCCAAACTCGAGCGCTTGCCCCTGGTCCTGATGGCTGCCACTCTTGGCGCCATCGTGGCCCAGCCTCTGGCCCGTCGGATCCAAGAGCAGATCACAACCACGCCAGAGGTTGACGGAGTGTATCTCAAGAACGTCAGCCGTCAGCAGCGGGGAAAAGTCGTCGCTCACAAGGTCGTCGTCGGGCGGGAGTGAGCGGTGTTCTACATCTTTCACGGCGAGGATGAGTTCAGTCGGGCCGAGGAATTGACTCGGCTGCGGGCCAAGCTGGCGGAGGCTGACCCATCTATGGCCGATCTCAACACGACCTTCTTGGATGGCGACCAGCTGACCCTTGGCCAACTGCGGCACGCGTGTGATGCCATCCCCTTCATGACCGACCGCCGCTTGGTGATCGTCCACGGCCTGCTGCGCCGGCTGACGCCATCGAAAGGCAAGGATCCGGCCTGGAAGGAATCCTTCTTGGGGGATCTGGCCGACTACCTGCCCAACTTGCCGCCCACCACGCGCCTTTTTCTCGTTGAGGATGAGAAACTCCCAGCCTCTCACCCCATCCTAAAAGTGGCAAAAGCAGAGGAGAAAAAGGGGTTTGTCAAACTCTTCGCACAACCCAAAGAGTGGGAGTTGCCCAACTGGATACGGCAGCGGGCGCAAGAGATGGGAGGGAGCATCAACCACGAAGCAGTGACTCTCCTGGCGGCGTTGGTGGGGAACGACCTGCGGCTCCTCGATCAGGAAATCGAGAAGCTGTTGCTCTATGCCGATGGGCGACAGGTCACTACCGAGGATGTGAAGGTCTTGGTGAGCCGCGCGAAGGAGACGAGCATCTTTGATCTTGTGGATTGTGTGGGCCGCCGCGAGACCGATCGGGCTCTCCGGCTGCTCTCTCGCATGTTGGCTGACGGGGCCGAACCACTGTACTTGCTGGCCATGCTGGCTCGGCAGATACGGATCCTCATCCAGGTGAGCGAGTTGCGAGACCAAGGCCTCGCTCAGAAGGAGATGGCCCGGCGGCTCAAACTGCATCCCTATGTCGTAAAAAAGGGAGTGATCCAATCGCGCAACTTTGAAATGGCACAGCTAGAGGTTGCGCATCAGCGTCTGGTAGAGACCGACTGGGCGATCAAGACCGGGAGGATGGAGGATGTCCTGGCCCTGGATATGCTGGTGGTGGCCCTGACCAGCATCTAGTCTACGGGAAGGGCGCCGCTAC
>JASFTJ010000399.1:0-3681 GCA_050053615.1 Anaerolineae bacterium
TGCTGATCGCCGGCTTTGTGGCCCTGGACTTGGAACGAGCTACGTTCCCCCAATGTCTGGTCCCCACGCTTCAGGAGATGGACTACCGGGTGGACGTGGACTCCCAGAAGGCACATCAGTCCCTGGGCTTTTTTCTGCGGGACCTGCAGGAAACCCTTGAGGCCCGGATTGCAGCCTATCGGTACCTGTGGCACGAGGAAGCCTGGGACACCTTCATACTCGTCTTCACTGGGACAGATCGGCTGGCCCACTTTTTGTGGGATGCGTACGAGGACAAAGAGCACGAGCATCACGAGGCCTTTGTGGAGCATTTCCGACAAATAGACGAGGTCATCGGCGAAATCGTGGGCAGCCTGGGCGCGGGGGATTCGCTGATCATGCTCTCCGACCATGGCTTTGAGCGATTGGACCAGAACGTCTTTGTGAATTATCTGCTGGCCCAAGAAGGCTTCCTGGGATTTGAAGCAGGAGCAGCCCCGAACCTGCGGGCGGTGGGAGAGCGCACACGAGCTTTTGGCCTCGATCCGGGCCGGATCTATCTCAATAGGAAGGGACGATATCCACGAGGCAGGGTTGAGGCGGACGACCGAGAGGCATTGTTGCGCGAACTAGAGGACCTCTTTGCGTCCCTGGAATTCGAGGGGAACCCGGTCATAGCTCGCATCTATCGAGGAGAAGAGCTTTATCACGGTGCCCAGATGCATCGAGCACCCGATCTTGTGCTGTTGGGGAACAAGGGCTATAATCTGCGCGGTAACATGAAGGCGACCCAACTTTTCGGAACCGACATCTTTGTCGGGAAACATTCGCAGGCGGATGCTTTCCTGCTGGCATGGGGTGAGTTTGAACCTGACGTTGTGCCGGAAGCCCCTTCGGTGTGCGACGTCGTATCTATCATGAAGCGCTTGTAGGAGGATGGTGTGAAGAAGCTGCACAATGCGAACAAGACCTGTTGGAACTGCCCAGCCATTGACCTGGCGGGAAAAGTGGACTTTCGTGCCTGTGGCCAATCGGTAGAAGCCTTTCAGAAGAACCTGCCTGAGGACTCGGACGTGCTGGTGATGGCCGAGTGCAGGCGGCGTCCGGAACTGGGCCTCTTTGACCCGATGAGCATTACCTTCGAGGAATGTCCTGAGTGGGTGGAAGGCCCCTACGGCTACATGCTCCAAAACATGCGGGTGATGATCCTGGGAATGGATGGCTATCTGGGCTGGACATTGGCTCTGTGGCTGGGGGCTCTGGGGTTTGAAGTCAGTGGCATCGACAACTATGCCCGGCGGGTGTGGCTGATGGAGCAGGGGGCCGACACAGCCGTGCCCATCGCCATGATGCAGGAGCGGCTCGAGGTGGCCAAGAATGTCCTCGACCTGGATATCAACTTCCGACGGATGGATATCGCTGCCCGCTCTCACCTGCGCGAGTTCGTCGAAGACGTGCGGCCGGAGGCCATCGTCCATTATGCCGAATGCCCCAGCGCGCCGTTCAGCATGATCGACGCGGACCACGCCATCGAGGTCCAGCGCAACAACGTCCTGGGGACCCTGGGCTTGCTGTTCATGATCCGGGATACGGTGCCGGAGAGCGCCATGCTGAAACTGGGGACGATGGGCGAGTATGGCACACCCCTGACCGGACGGCCTCTCTTTGAAGGAATGTTCCCGGCCGACGCTGTGTTGCATTGGGACGATCGGGAGTGGAGCATGGGCGGGGAGTTGACGCCCCGCGACCCGGTGAGCTTTTACCATGTCAGCAAGGTGCAGGATACCTTCAACATCTACGAGTCGTGCAAGTACTGGTGGCTGCGCTCCTACGACATCATGCAGGGCGTGATCTATGGCGTGCACACGCCACAACTGGCCGCCGATCCCGCGTTGCGGACGCGGTTCGACATTGACGAGTGGTTTGGCACCGTCATCAACCGTTTCGTGGCCCAGGCCATCGTGGGCATTCCGCTAACGATCTATGGCGCCGGAGAGCAGGTGCGCGGCTTTATCGGCTTGCAGGATGCAATGCAGTGCATGACCCGCCTCATCCTCTCGCCGCCGGAGCCGGGCCAGTACGGGGTCGTGAACCAGATGTCGGGCTACTACAGCATCCGCGAATTGGCGGAGAAAGTGGCCAAAGTGGGGCGGCAGGAGTTCGACCTGCCGGTCCAGATCCAACGGGTGGAGAATCCTCGCGTGGAGGCCGACCGCCATCCCTTCGAGCCCATCTTTGAGAACCTGCCCAAGCAGTACGGCTTTGAGCCCCAGGTCTCACCCGAGGAAGAGATCTATCGCATGTTCGAGCTGCTGACCCAGCCCCACATCCGCAAGCGGATCCAGCAGATGATGTACCACATCGTGCCCCGCACCTGGTGGTCGGGCGAGCATCGCCGGGTCAAGACCATCGAGCTATTGGAGGACGTTCAGGCCCAGATCGGAGACGATGGCCACGAGCCGCAGCGTCCGGTCCCATCCGAGCAATTGCAGATTCTGTCGGGGGAATAATCATGGGCCACGCCCTTCGCCTGACAGACCTGAACTTTGAGCAAGAGGTTGTCGAGTCCGACGTCCCGGTGCTGGTGGACTTTTGGGCCTCCTGGTGCCCGCCGTGCAAGATGGTGGAGCCGGTGATAGAAGAACTGGTCACCGAGTACGACGGCCGGTTGAAGGTCGGCAAGCTGCACGTGGACCAGAATCCCAGAACGCGGGATCGTTATCAGGTCCTGGGCGTGCCGACCTTTGCTGTCTTCCGAGGGGGACAAATCCTCTGTCGGCGGACAGGCGCCCAGTCAAAGGGGCAGCTTTTGCAGATGCTCGACGAGGTACTCTGAGCCGTCCATGGATGTTTCGGTCATCATCCCTGCTTACAACGAGGCGGCGCGGATTGCCAGGACGGTGGGCGAAGCCCTGCCGTACGCCGACGAGGTCATTGTGGTAGACGACGGCAGCACGGATGGGACAGCAACCGCGGCCGGGCAGGCCGGCGCCCAGGTGGTCCAGCAGGCCAATGCCGGCTACATCGCGGCGATCAAGTGTGGATTCCGAGAGGCTCACGGGGAGATCGTCGTAACGATGGACGCGGACGGGGAGCACCGGGCCGAGGACATCCCCCGGCTGGTAGCGCCGATCCGCGACGGCGAGGCGGACCTGGTGTTGGGCTGGCGCTCGGCGATCCCTCGGCCCTCAGAGCGGTTTCTCAACTGGCTGGCCGGCTGGCGTCTGAGGGAGAGCTACGACACGGGAACCGGGTTCCGGGCGCTGCGGCGAGATCTGGCTTTGGACCTGGAACTAAGAGGACGATGCATTTGCGGCATCTCCGTCTTGGAGCCGGTGACCATGGGGGCGCGGATTGCCGAGGTGTCGACTGAGCTGACGAGGATCGACAAGCCCCGGCGCATCGCCTGGTACCACCTGCCACAGGTATGGTACGTGGGGCAATGGCTGTTTCGAAGGACAACGAGAAGGATCCAGTCACCGAGGAGGAGCAAGTGAGTCAAGAAGAGCAGAAAGAAAGGACATCGTGGGTTCCGGAGCTGAGCGAGGATTGGCTGGCCGTGATCATCGGCCTGGGCTTGGTTCTGTTGGTCTGGATCGGAGCGATTAGCAACGTTCCCTGGCCCCTGTTTGGGTTCCTGAAGTGAGGAGGGGAAAATGACCACAGCAGAACAAGCAACTTCTGTCAAATCGAAAACAGAGG
>JASFTJ010000400.1:0-3679 GCA_050053615.1 Anaerolineae bacterium
TCTCTTCCTGGGCCTCGTCGTAGGTGGCGTGGGCCGTGTGACCCTCCTGCCAGTAGAATTCGGCGGTCCGCAGGAAGAGGCGCGTGCGCATCTCCCAACGCACGACGTTGCCCCACTGGTTGATGAGGACCGGCAGGTCCCGGTAGGAACGGATCCACTTGGCGTACATGTGGCCGATGACCGTCTCGGACGTGGGCCGGACGACCAAAGGCTCCTCCAGTTCCTTGCCGCCGCCGTGAGTGACCACAGCCAACTCTGGGGCAAAGCCTTCCACGTGTTGCGCCTCTTTTTGAAGGAACGACATGGGGATCAGCAACGGGAACAGGGCGTTCTCGTGCCCCGTCTCCTTGAAGCGCCGGTCCAGACTCTGCTGGCAGTTCTCCCAGAGGGCCGTACCGTAGGGACGGACCACCATGCAGCCGCGCACCGGCGCATAGTCTGCCAGTTCGGCGCGCACAACGACCTCATTGTACCACGCGGAAAAGTCTTCACTTGGGGATGTAAGCTTCTTGTCATCTGCCATGATTCTCCTCCTGATTGGTAGATCGATATTTGGAGAGTTGAAATCGCCTAGATCGGGATGGGACAGGCCTGCCTGTCGTAACCCCCTATCTTGTCAGCCCCCTCTTCGGTCCTGTCGAAGAGGGGCGCCAAGGAGTAGGCGCGAGGGCATCCTTCAATATGTCCAGTGCCTCGTCCACAGAGTCCACCACCGTCGCCAGGGCGAAATCGCGTTCGGTCATAAAGGTCTCCGCGCGGAAGACGTCGAATAGACGGCGCCAGCCATCACCGACAAAGATGAAAGGTCTGGGCGAAATCTGCCCTGTTTGCAGCAGGGTCCAGGCCAATGTCATTTCGGTCAGCGTGCCGATGCCACCCCGCAGTACGACAAAGCCGTCGGCCGCTGTCAGATGCTGCAAGCGCGGGAAAAAGTCTTTTACGCGGCGTTCTTTGGTCAGCCAGGGATTTGGCTCCAGGCGGGGTGCGAACAAGTCAAGCGTCACCCCAATGGCCTCTCCGCCGGCCCGATGCGCCCCCCGACTGGCGGCTTCCATGATCCCGCCATAGCCGCCGCAGAGAAGAGTGAACCCCGCCTCAGCCAGCAGCCTTCCCAGTCGTTCGGCCTCAGCCACGACGGGATGGTCTGGCGACGCGCCGCCGCTGCCAAATACTGCGACGGCAATGGTTGAGTTGGTCATGGTCTCAGAGATTCCTCATCGATTTCTAGTGTTCGATAGCCGTAGGTATTGATTACACTTGTATCCCGGTACACAGTTTCGGTCGTATCGTGCGGATGGTAGACGTGCACGTGACCGTGGATCAGGTAGCGCGGTCGAAAACGATCCATGACCATACGGAAGGCCCGAAAGCCACGATGACACAAGTCCGACCTGTCGTGGATGCCCCAAGGCGGCGCGTGAGTGATCAGGATGTCCAGGTATCGCCCATGGAGCAGCCGATTCAGCACCAAAGACGGCACCAACTCCCACACCTTCCAAGCCATCTGTCGCTCTGTGTACTGAAAGTCGGGGTTGTTGTTGTAGCGCATCGAGCCTTCCAGCCCAGCAATGAGCAGACCTTTGTAGGAAACAGTGCGTCCATCAATATTCACGCAACCACCTGGGTATCCCCACTCCACTTTTGGTGCATAACGCTGCTTTACAGCATTTCCATGATTACCGATGACGTAGAACAGCGGTCCGCCCAAAATCGTCACGATAAACTCCAGATAGTAGTGGGGCAAATCGCCGCAACCCAGCACCAAGTCCACATCGGCAAACAGCCGCTTGATGGCGGGACTATAGATCAACTCCTCCACTTTGTCACTAACCGTCAGAATCTTCATCCGGTCAAGGCGACGTCTCTCTCAGAAACGACAAAAGGCCAACTCTCACGCGGACCTGGAGAGCTGGCCTGTCGGACAAATACAAAAAGCGCAAACAAGCTATCCAGACCGAGAGTCTGGCAGTAGTCCAGGGCAACTAGGGCTACTGCAGATCGCCCCTAACTGGTTCGCTTGCCGTACGCACATAGGAATCCTAGACCTCTTCAAGTTTACGATGTATGCAGTACAGCACGGCTGGCATGAGGCACAAACCAAGTGTTGACTGCACAACCATTGTTGTCAGATTATACCCGAAAACGCAGCAGAGATCAAATAGAGGATTAGGCTTTTTGACAATTGACAAGAGACAGAAAAGGATCGGTCGCCAGGAACGAGATTCGTCGCGCCCCCCCTCGCTTCCTCGCAAGGAGTATGGGAGGCATTCGCCGCTGAACCTCCACTGACTTTTCAAGTCCGATGCGCCAGGCCCCATCCCGGGGGGGGGGCGATTGGAACAGGCATCCATCCAACTCACCACGGCAAAACTCATTGACTTCTTCACAGCAGTCTGATATAATGATCCTACGAAAAAAAAGTCGCTTCAGCGGGAGAAGAAAGACGCCCTGCAGCCAGCTGCGAGGCATCCTGGCATTTTCCCACAGTCGAGTGGTTGAGCTCCCCGCCACTCAGGAGAGAAAGCACCCTAGAGCAAGAACACCTAGTGGAGGATGACCCGATGCCGACGGAAAACCATTCCCATAACCTGCTAATCGTCAGCGACATGCACATTGCCGAGGGTCTTCTGGCCGAGAATGGTGAAAGCGCCTATGGTTACGAGGCTTTTCTGTACGACGGCGCCTTTGCTCGCTTTCTGCGCCACCACGAACAGATGCGCCGCAATGCAGCCCGGCGTTGGCAGGAACGAAAGATCGCTCGGGATCAGGGAGAGCGCATCGACGAGGAAGCCCAGCGCCAGGACGAACTGCTCAAGCGCCCCTGGCGGCTGGTGCTGGCCGGCGATGTCTTTGATTTTTGGGACATCGTGCGCGTACCCGGCAACCTCGAGGTCCTACAGGAGGCCATCAAGGCCAAGCAGCAGGAGCTCGGTAGTCAGCCCACTGCACTGAAGTGGCTGGACACACTGAGGCAACGCTTGGATGATGTGGATGCCGGGCGGTCCGTGGACCCATGGGAGTATGACCACATCCGGGGCGAGCTGGACAAGCTCAATCTGACGGATGGGCCACAACGCCGTGCGGTGGAAGACCTGACCTGGTGGGCCGAGATCCTGGTGCAAAAGCCCGGAGCGCGGCTAACCCGGCGGGAACGTCGCCATGGCCTGGGCACGCTCTGGCAGGAAGTGGTCTGGAAGCTGACCCACGTCTACCGTGGACACAGAGAGTTCTTTGCCGCTCTGGCCTGGTTTATCGCCTGTGGCAATGAGGTGATCCTGCTCAAGGGCAACCACGACGTCGAACTGCATTGGCCCCAAGTGCACGATGGCCACTTTCCCCACGTGTTGACCGACGTCTATCGGGATCTATGCGGCGGCGGGGCGGTGGGTCCCGCCTTTGACGACTATCCGCCCGAGATGCTGAAGGGCCTGCCTGATCCGCCAAGTTTCGAAACGCTTTTGCCCCAGCGCTTCACCTTCGAGGATTGGTTCTACTACGAACGGGACCTGGTCTACGTCGAGCATGGGAATCAGTACGAACCCGCCGACTCGTCGGTCTATTTTCTCGCGCCGGTGATGCCTTCCGATCCGAAGCGCATCGAGCTGCCCTGGGGCGCGTTCATGGTCCGCTACTTTTACAACAAGATCATAGCCATCCACCCCTTTGCCGTGAACGTCAA
>JASFTJ010000401.1:0-3673 GCA_050053615.1 Anaerolineae bacterium
CGCCTGGCTCTGGTCGAGACGTCGACGCCCAGCATTGAGTTCGACCTGGAGACAGCGGCGGCCATCAAGCAGTTATCGCCGAGGACCTTTGTCGCGCTGCTGGGTTCTCACGTCACCTACTTTGACACGGAGACGCTCCAGGAGAATCCAGCTGTGGACGCGGTCATTCGGGGCGAGTTCGAGTACACGGCCGCCGATCTGGCCCGCGCCCTGGACAACGGCGGCGACCTATCCGGCGTTCTCGGCATCACCTATCGAGACACAGAGGGAGATCCACGCCGCAACGCCGACCGGGTCCTCTTTGAGCCGCTGGACCAAATGCCCTTCCCCGCCCGCCACATCGTCGAGGACGCAGGCTATCGGGCTGGGATCTATAGCGGAGGCCATCCGACGGCCATGGTCAGCTCGCGAGGCTGTCCCTATCGCTGCACCTTTTGCCTCTGGCCCGACGTCCTCTACGGCCACAAGTTCCGCGCCCGCAGCGCCGAGAACGTGGTGGACGAGATCGAGGAAGCGGTGCGCACCTACGGTCACGACGAGATCTATTTCGACGATGACACTTTCACCATCGACCGCCAGCGGGTCATGGACATCACCCGCCTGATCATCGAGCGTGGCTTGCACAAGGAGCTCGAATGGATCGCCCAGTGCCGCGTTGATACGGTGGACCGCGAGATGCTGGAGGCGATGAAGGCCGCCAACTGCGGCTACATCCTCTTTGGCGTCGAGTCGGGCTCACCCCAGATGTTGAAAAAGATGCGCAAGGGCATCACTCTGGATAAAGTACGGGCGGCTTTTAAGCTAACCAGAGATGTGGGCATCAAGACTCAGGCTTTTTTCCTATTTGGCATACCGGGCGAGACCCCAGAGACGATCCGCGAGACCATCGAGTTTGCCAAAGAGCTGAATGCCTCCAGCACCCAGTTTGCCGTCGCCATCCCGCACCCCGGTACGGCGTTGTATGAGGAATGCAAGACCAACGGCTGGTTAACCAGCGAGGACTGGGCTGACTATACCTCTGAGAATTCGCTCATCGAGACGCCCTGGCTCAGCGCCGAGGAGGTCGAGCAGGCGCGCATCCGGGCCTATCGCGAATACTACTACCGGCCCCGGTTCATCGTCGGTGAAGCATTGAAAATCCGCCGTTTGGCCGATGTCAAGCGCCTGGCGCGCGGAGCGAACTCGGTGCGGGCGCGGATCAAGTTCTTCCAGAGGAGCCAGGCCGCCGAGGAGCAGCAGCAGACGACGCCAGCCGGCGCCGCCTGAGTTGATTGCCGTGATGAGCGCCCCTGCTGTGTCCTGTCCACGGGGATGCAGGGGCGCTCCTGCTTGTCGCCGAGATTCCGAATGACCACGGAAGGAAAACCCCGCCCGGAGGCCAAGCACGCGCGCGGGATCTGGTTGATCATCGCGCTGTTCTTGGTGCTGAGCAATATCTATGGCCTTATCACGCCGATTTTCGAGGCCAGCGACGAGTTGTATCACTATCCCTACGTGCACCACCTGGTCACAGAGCGCCGCTTTCCGGTCCAGGACCCGGACAATATCCAGCTCTGGAAGCAGGAGGGCGGCCAGCCTCCCCTCTACTATCTAGTCGTCGCCGCAATCACTTTCTGGATCGACACTGGCGATTTCGCTGAGCGATTGGTGCACAATCCCCACGCTCAGATCGGCCTTCCCAACGCGCCGGACAACAAAAACATGGTCATTCATACTTCAGCCGAGGGATTCCCGTTCAGTGGAACGGCGCTGTCTGTACACCTGATCCGTTTTCTTTCCACGCTGATGGGCGCTGTCACGGTGTTCCTCACCTACCGGATCGCGCGCGAGATCCTGCCCGGCTCGAAAGTTCTGCCCCTAGCAGCAGCTGCTGTGACCGCCTATAATCCCATGTTCCTGTTCATTTCTGCTTCGGTGAACAACGATAACCTGGCCGCCTTGCTTTGCACGCTGGCGCTGTGGCAAATGGTGCGCCTCGTGCGCAGCGGCGCGACCCTGCGCCGCGTGGCGGCGCTGGCCCTAGTGACTGGCTTGGCCGCCCTCACCAAGATGAGCGCCCTGGGCCTGATGGGAGTGGTCGCCCTGGTACTGACCTGGGACGCCTGGCGGCGTCGCTCCCTGCGAACCTGGCTGCTGCACGGATTCCTGTCCGCCGGCCTGGTAGCCGTGATTGCCGGGTGGTGGTATCTGCGCAACTGGATGCTCTACGATGATCCCCTTGGCTTCAGCGTCTGGCTGGCTATCTCTGGGGCCCGCAGGATTCCCCCCGGGATCGGCGGTCTGCTGTCCGAGTTCGAGGGGTTTCGCATTTCCTACTGGGGCCTGTTCGGCGGCGTCAATGTTCTGATGCATCCGCTGCTCTATCGCTTCTACGACCTGCTGACCCTGCTGGCCGTCGCTGGGCTGGTGCTGGGCGGCGGACGATGGATCGCCCGCCAGACGCGAAAAAAGCGTTGGCGATCCATCCTGCGCGGCGATGCCCCGCGGCCCATCCAGATGGTTGTCCTGGGATCGTGGGTGTTGATCCTGCTGGCTGCGCTGATCCGCTGGACGCGGCTGACGCGAGCCTCTCAAGGGCGCCTCATCTTTCCCGGCATTGCGGCGGTGTCCTTCTGTCTGGCACTCGGCTGGGCGAGGCTGGTCCCGCAGCGCTGGCGTCCGGTTGCCCTGGGCGCGACAGGGACGACGATGCTGATCCTGGCGGCAACGGCTCCTTGGGCCTTCATCGCCCCAGCCTACTATATCCCTCCACCCACGGTCGATGCCCTGCCCGATTCGCTCCAGCCTCTACACATCACCTACGACGACCAGATCGAACTGGTCGGCTACCGCCTGCCCGAACGGGAGGTTCTCCCCGGCCAGTCGCTGGCTGTCGAACTCGGCTGGCGGACGTTGGGCTCCATGGACAAAGACTACAGCGTCTTTGTCCACCTCTACGGGCGCGACGATGAATTCCTGGGCCAGGCCGACACCTATCCGGGCGGTGGTCTCTTGCCCACCAGCCAGTGGTCGCCGGGAGATCAGTTATTGGATACCGTGCACGTGTCGGTGACGCCAGATGCTCAAGCCCCGGCTGTAGGAAGAATCGTGGTGGGGCTGTATTACTTTCCCGACATGACCATGCTGCTTGCCAGGGACCCAAGCGGCGCCGCCCTGCCCCCCGACCCGACTATCGGGCGTTTCAAGATTGCAGCGCTCGAACCCCCGGCCTATGACATCCCCCGGCCTGCCGCCTATCAACTGGGACACAAACTGGCCCTCGTCGGCTACGACCTGTCGGCCGCCCCCGGCGAGGTCACGCTGTACTGGCAGGCCACGGAGCCGGTGGCCGTGGACTATACTGTGTTCGTTCACTTGCGGGATGCTAGTGGAGAGCAGGTTGCTCAGGCAGATAGTCAGCCTCAAGCTGGTGAGTATCCCACCTCATTTTGGGGTGTGGATGAGCAGGTGGTGGATCGTCATGTCATCCCTGTAGAGATCGTCGATCGGTTGCCTCCTGGAGAGTATACTTTTAGCGTCGGACTCTATGATTTAGACACGGGTACTCGCCTGCCGGTTTCACAGGGTGGTGTATTGCAGGGCGATCACATCGTGCTCGGTCCCGTGACCGTCCCGTAGTCTGGCAATGAACGTCATTCCGCGCCGTCTCCGTAGTGGAATTGCCGACAACCGT
>JASFTJ010000402.1:0-3668 GCA_050053615.1 Anaerolineae bacterium
TGCGCACTGATGGAGAGAAGGCCCCACCGCCTAGACCTGGACCCGACTCCAAACAGCGCCAGGCCCCGCAGCAGACCAGTGATGGTCAGCAGTGCACTCGCCGCCAGAACCAACCACGTCTCAACTACCATCAACCAGCGCCTCTCTCAATTGGTCGGCAAGCAACGACAACCACCGGCCTTCCGGCGCACGCATCGGCGTCAGCATCCGCACCAGCGTCTGGCCCTCGCTGCCCGGCCCCACGGCGATCCACGCCAGCCGCGGCGGCGCCACCCAATTCGCGGCAAGGGCCAAGAGCGCCAAGAACATGCCCCCCAAGACCAGCCCCATCCCTGGCCGAGCGTCCACACGTAGGACGGGTCGATATGTCAAATCCAGTTCGAGCTGCAAGCCGTCCAGAATCACAGAACCACTGTCGCGGAGCACATTTACTGACTGTGGCGCCGTGTCACCGTTGCGCAGGAGCGCCACCTGCAACGAGGGCTCGCTGTCTGGCGCCAAGGACTCGAAGCTCAGCACAAGAAACAATTCGCGACTGGGAATGAGCACCAGAGGCTGGTCATCCGGCGATGAGAAGTGAACCTCAACCCGCTGACGAGCATCCAACTCCTCGCCTCCGAGTTGGAGCAACAAAGGGTCCCCCCCTTCATCCCAGACCTGCATTCTCACCTGAGGCACCGAGCCCACTTGGCGCACAGCAACGCCGCGCACCGTCGCCGGCCGTCCAATGGAAACCACAGCCGGCCGAGCTACGGAATTATCCTCCAACCAGGTAATCTGGCTCCGGTAGTTGCAGAGCCGCCCGTCGGCCTCGACAGAGGGCCCGAAGGCATCCAACCGTATGCTGTACGGCGTCCCATGGCCCACCACCCAGGTTTCGCCAGGAGCGGGCAACCAATCGGTACCCTGCCATCCCCAATTGCCCACAACTGCCAAGCCGATCAGCATCAGCAGCAGCCCGCCATAGATCAGCGGCTGAGCCCAGCAGGCCCATGGACGACGCAGGACAACCAGGCTGGGGATCTGGACATCCGACGCTTCAGCCCAGCGATAACCACACTCGGACAGGAGAACACGGAGCCCGGATAGAACATCCTCAGGGGAAAGAGAGAAAGACGCGCGGACCTGCGGCTCCCGACTCGCCCAAAAGGAAAAAGTTTGGGAGGTCCAGGTCTTCCGGCCGCTGGCTTGCCATGCCAGCTCGAGCGACTCTACCATCCAGACGAACAGCGCGAGTCCAGTCAGCACCAACAGCAAGCGGAACCAGAGTGCATGGTAGACATCGTACAGGCCCAAGGTGCGAATCAGACCGTTGCTTTGTGCAAGCAGGCCCGATTGTACGGCCAGCCAGGCCTGGGGATCGTTTGCGGCCTGCGGCGGGATCTGAGGGATTACCACGCCTAACGCCAAACTGAACGCAACCAGTCCAAGCAAGCCCATCAGGGCTTGTGGCGCACCAAGAGCACGCCACATTACACTCAAAAGCTCGACACGGGTACCCCCTGGAACTGAGCTCTCTTCAGCCATCACATGCCTTGCCTGCGGTCCTGCATAGCAAAGGCCCCAACCAGAACTTGGCGGGGCCTGTCGACATTGTCCAAGCCACCCATGGGACTTGAACCCATAACCTGGCGCTTACGAAGCGTCTGCTCTACCGATTGAGCTAGGGTGGCGCGAACCGGAACCAGGCCGGTAAACAGAGCAATTATACCAAGCCTCTGCCCAAACCGCAAATCGATGGTGCGAAAAAGCTTCGGCACCCTATTCCATCGTTGATCGTTCTTGGCTGCCCTGGTGCTCCACAGCCGCTTTGATAAAGGCCTGGAACAGCGGATGCGGGCGCGTCGGTCTCGACTTGAACTCGGGATGGAACTGGCAGCCTAGCATGAATGGGTGATCGGCCAGCTCACCGATCTCTACCAGGCGCCCATCAGGTGATATGCCGGACAGAATCAAGCCCGCATTGACCAACAAGTCCCGGTAGGCATTGTTCACCTCGAAGCGATGGCGGTGGCGCTCATGAACCAACGTTTCGCCATAAGCCTCCGCCGCTCGCGTGTTGGGCACCAGCTGGCAAGGATATGCCCCTAGACGCATGGTGCCTCCCATCTCAGAGATGTCCCGTTGATCGGGCATCAGGTCAATCACAGGATACCGGGTCTTGATGTCAAACTCGGTGGAGTTGGGCTCGTCGCTGTCCAGGGCATGGCGGGCCAGCTCGATGACCATAACCTGCATGCCGAGGCAAAGTCCGAGGTAGGGCACATGATTCTCCCGGGCAAAACGCGCCGCCGAAATCTTGCCCTCGATGCCCCGGTAACCAAAGCCGCCCGGCACCACGATGCCCCCCAGGCCACGCAGCCGCTCTACGCCATGCCGTTCGATCTCTTCGGCGTCAATCCAATCAATCTCGACGGCCGCGTCGTGGCGTAGGCCGGCGTGGTCCAGCGCTTCGCGCACACTAAAGTACGCGTCGCGCAATTCAACATACTTCCCGACCATACCCACGTGAACCGGCCGCTTGAGCCGCCGGATATCGTTTACAACCGACCGCCAGTTCTCGAGGTCGGGCGGGTGAGCCATGTCCAATCCCAGCCGCTCCGCCAGATAGGTCCCCAAGCCCGCCTCCTCCAGAACCAGCGGCACCTCGTAGATGATAGGCGTTGTGACCAAGGAAATCACGGCTCGCTTTTCTACGTCGCAAAAGAGCGCAATCTTGGCCCGCACATCGTCGTCAATTGGATGATCGGAGCGGGCGACGATGATGTCAGGCTGGATGCCGATGCCTCGCAGTTCGCGGACGCTGTGTTGCGTGGGCTTGGTCTTGATCTCGCCAGTGGAAGAAATGTAGGGCAACAACGTCACGTGAATATAGACGCTGTTCTGCCGGCCCACATCCACGCGCATCTGGCGGATAGCCTCCAAAAAGGGCAAACCCTCGATGTCGCCGACGGTGCCGCCGATCTCGACGATGACCACCTGCGCACCGCTTTCGCGCCCCACAAAGCCAATGCGGCGCTTCATCTCGTTGGTCACGTGGGGGATGACTTGGATGGTCCCACCCAGATAGTCGCCCCGCCGCTCCTTGGCAATGACCTCAGCATAGACCTGCCCGGACGTCACATTGCTGGCCCGGGTCAGATTCTCATTGATAAAGCGCTCGTAGTGGCCCAGGTCCAGATCGGTCTCGGCGCCGTCATCTAGCACAAAGACCTCTCCGTGCTGATAGGGCGACATGGTGCCGGGGTCCACATTCAGATACGGGTCCAGCTTCTGAATGGACACCTTGACCCCGCGGCTCTTGAGGATGCGCCCAATGGAAGCCGCTGTCACCCCCTTGCCAACAGAAGACACCACCCCCCCGGTGCAAAAGATGTATTTAGTCGTCACAAGCCCCACTCCACAAAGAAAAGAGAGTCGCCAAGGTGACGACTCTCCGGCGATCCAACGCCCTTGAATAGGAAGAGTCTAAACAACAATCCGGCAAAGAGCCCAACCTTATGTCATGATCCGACCCCACCAATGGCTCACCCGATCTCCTTAAGAATCTATCCGAAAATTCAGCGGAGGCGGCTCCCCCGCTTCGCAAGTCCCCTTCGGGGATGTGCCTGGTCGTCACAGGACAGGCCACGCCGCCGGTTCTCTGCATTTCTGTCGGAAATTGCCGG
>JASFTJ010000403.1:0-3661 GCA_050053615.1 Anaerolineae bacterium
GAGGCACTTTTCCTTTGTAGAACCATCTCACTTCCACCGTCGGAAACACACCAGCTCTCCCCAAAAGTCTGAAAGATTCACCCATCTGACTCGTTCGGTTCCACGATCCGACGGGTAGTATCCTTCCCTGATGTTGACAGCCCCAACGTTCCCCCGCTCTCCAGCTGCAACAAGACGACCCGTCCTGTCACGGAAGAGACGCCTGGGTTCACTTGGCGTGTCCTGTGGCATTCATCTCCGCAGGGCCATGATCAAGCCAGTGGGTCAAGGCGGCGGCAAGCCTGTCGACGGTATAGTGTTCAAAAGGCTCGCCGGTTTTCAGTACCCAGTGCCACGTGTCAAAGTACTCCAGCCCGCGATACCAAGGCAGGGCAGCCGGATCGAAGCCCATGAGTCGACAATATCGTTCTTCGAGCCCGCGGCCGCGCAATTCGGGTCGGACAAAGAACGGCAGCAGAAACTCGTAGATGGGATCGGTGAATCCTGCGTTTGTCCAATCAATGATACCCACCAGCTGCTGATCTCTGACGATCAGGTTGTCGGGCCAGAGGTCTCCGTTGCTGAACCGGACGGCCGGCAAGGGAGGCATGGTGTCCTTCAACTTGGCATACGCTGCTGCTGCCACCGGATGTGGGTTGGCCTTGAAGAATTCGCGTGCAGCTTTGAGAAAACTCTTGCCGGTCTGGTCACGACCGAACCGATGCGCCACAGTGGCCAGCTGCTCCCTCGTCACCGCTTGCAGTGCGCAAGCGGTGTCAATGTACAGGGCCTCGGCCCAGGGCTCGCCGGCTAGCATGGGCGCGAGCAAAGACTCGCCCTCGACGAACTCGTAGAAGAAGCAGCGCACACCCAGGGCTTTGCCCTCCGGATCCCATCCGTACGCCCGCGGCGTGGGAATTGCCACCGATTCCATGGCTCGAAGTACCTCGAACTCGTGCTCGATGCCCCTGGAATCCAGGCGCAGTACGTAGGATCGCGCACGCCCATCTACTTCCACGTCCAGCCGCCACGGTGCATCGCGTGTGCTTCTGACCAGTTGCTCGGCGTGCAGCAAGCGGACGCCCCCATCCAGGCAATGACTGAGGTATTTCTCACATCTCGCCTGGTATTCGTTCGGTTTAAAAGCTCTCATGACAGGGGGGTCCTCCTCAATGAATACGATTCCGCTGTCGTGAGCACTCTCCGTTTCGTCGTTTCAATCTTGAGGGTCGAGTGGATCACGATCGGCATGGGGCCTCCACGGCCCATCTGGTGGCGCCCATGCTAGGTGCGCAGTTCCACCACGTCACCGTCGTGCAGGATGTGATCCCGCCCCACCATTTGACCGTCATAGACGCCGGTGCCCCAGACGCGAGCAGCTTTCAGCTTTTCGGAAAAATCCTGGTGGATCTTGCGGGCAAATTGCTCAACGGTGCCACCTGTCTCCATCACAAATGGGGCATCATAATCGGGCTCCTTGCCCGGCGCTTTGGAATAGATGCGCATGATCCCCAGCTGTTCATAGACCGTCTGCTTCAATCGGTCAGCGTTTCGTCCGGTCATCGCCGATATGGACAGCAATGGCCAGTCCTCTTCCACCAGTTCACAAAAGATCTCGAAAAGCTCGTCGGCCTCCTCGTCATCGCACTTGTTGACCAACACCAACAACGGTTTGAAGTTGACGCGGTGTGTTTCGCTGTACTGATCCTGGCGATGCAAGGGCACGATCCGGTGCTCTTCCAGGATGGCGATGGCCTCTTTGAGCTGCTGCACAGGATGCGTTTGCACGTCTATCATGAGCAGGACGAGATCGGCTCTTCGTATCAGATTCAGCAGTTCCGGTTCGATATAGTCCTGGTTGAGGGGGGGCGTATCTATCAACTGAACTTGGATGTTGTTCACAGGCATCATGCCGGGGGTCGGCTCCCAGGTGGTAAATGGCGCCTCCGACACTTCTGGCGTGGCATTGGTCAGCGCAGCGACCAACGCCGACTTGCCTACGTTGGGCATACCGACGATCACGAGCTGCCCGGCCCCCTCCTTGTCAATGCTGTAGACGGAAACCCGCTTGCTGACCTTTTTTCGCATCTGCGCCGAGTCTTTCAGCTTGGAGAGCTTGCGGCGCAGGTCAGCCCGGAGGTGGTCGGTGCCTTTGTGCTTGGGTATTAGGCTGATATATTCTTCGAGGCTGGTGATCTTTTCTTCGATCGCTTGGGCTGCGCGGTATCGGCGTTCAGCCTCCATTGCCTCTGGCGGTAGGTTCGTCGGCATGGTTACTTACTCGCTCCTCATCCAATTCAGGCGTACTGCAGGACCATGGTGGGCACCATCTCTTTGTGCAGCCGCGGTGGACAATTCACTCTCGTCGTGCCTGCAAATGGGCATGCCCATTTATTGTAGCATACTCCTGTCTGTTCGGCAAAGTGCTCGCTGGAAACTGTCCCCACTTTCCCTCGTTACAGCGGTCAGCTCCCAGGCATCTGGGGTGGAGAATCACCGCAGACAGACCTGTTGCGCGATCGGCGAAAAGAAGTTATAATGAGGTTTGTTGCTCAATTTGCCCATGCCTCTCTTGGAATGCGGCGAATTGGGTTCGGACAAACCTTGGTGGGCTTGTTTCAGGTTGTGGAGGTTCGCAATATTCGGCAACTTTCAAGGAGGTGGAAAGGTGACACGTGTGGAGCAAATGTACCAGGCAGTCAGGCAAAAGATCCTGGATCTGGAAGTAGACCCAACCCAACCGATCAATGAAAAGGCGTTGGTGCGGGAGACCGGCGGGAGCCTTACCCTGGTTCAACAGGCATTGCAGCGCTTGGCCGAGGATGGGACAGTAGAAAGGCGTCGGCGGCGGTGGTACGTGACCCGCGCGGCTACAACCTCTACCATGCGTGAGATCTTTGAAGTGCGCACGACACTGGAAGGTATGTGCGCTCGTCTGGCTGCCGAGCGGATCACAGACGAGGAGATCGAAGGGATGGAGCAGCTGCTTCATGACTTTGATCGGGTCCTGAAGGAAGGGGACAACAAAGCGTTGATCGCCGTGGATCAAAAGTTTCATAAGCGTCTTTACGAGGCCTCAGGCAACCGATTTCTCGCCCGGGCGCTGGACGAGATGTACGATCTGATCTACCGCCTTTTCTACTTTGCTCTAGACCGCATGGGCAGTGTGCGTGGCAATGTGGAGGAGCACCGTGATATTCTGGCCGCGATCAAGGCTGGGGATGGTCGATCTGCCGAGCGCCTCATTCAGCAACATATCTTTCACTTCCAGCAAATGGTGGACGAACTGCTATAGTGGGCAGGACTTTACTGAATCTGTCGCACGGCCGGTCCGCGACCCGAGGAAAAAGGAGGTTCAAAGAGGAACATGAAACTTGATCCTACATGCAAGTACAGTGAAGACCACGAGTGGATCCGTGTGGAAGGCGCCGAAGGCGTGATCGGCATCACCGACTATGCCCAAGATCAGTTGTCAGATGTCGTCTATGTAGAGCTGCCTGAGGTCGGCGACTTTTTCGAGGAGGGCGAGATCTTTGCCGTCGTCGAGTCGGTCAAAGCCGCCTCCGACGTGTACATACCCGTCGGCGGCGAGGTGCTGGAAGCCAACATGGCCTTGGAGGATGAGCCAGAGCTGGTCAACCAAGACCCGTACGGCGACGCCTGGTTCGTACGCATCAGCATC
>JASFTJ010000404.1:0-3657 GCA_050053615.1 Anaerolineae bacterium
CATTCCCGTCGTCATCCATCACCCGCACGTCAATAAAAAAGTTAGGCCGGCCGATGCTGCCGGCCTTGCGGATAGCATCCTCGGCGGGCAGGGCAAAAAGACCCGGTCCATACTCGGTCATGCCAAAGCCCTGCTTGAAACGCACCCGCTTCTCCTCGGCGTACTTTTCCACGAGGGGCACCGGCAAGGGGGCGCCGCCGCTGGTACAGAAACGCAGGCTACTCAGATTAGCCTGCTCCCAGTTGGGGGCCTGGGTAAGCATCTGGTACATGGTCGGCACGGCGGCAAAGACGCTCACCTGCTCCCGCTCGATCAGCTCCAGCACCTGCTGCGGGTCGAACTGGCGGGTCAGGATGCTGGTGTTGCCAAAGACGACCTGAGAGGACATGTAGGCGAACAGCCCGCCGGCGTGGAACAGGGGAAAGACGCAGAGGTAAATGTCGTCGTGGGTCAGGTCGTGGATAACAGTGTTGAGCACGTTCCAGTTGATCTGCCGGTGGCTGACCATCGCTCCCTTGGGCAGGCCGGTGGTGCCCCCGGTAAAGATCAGGCAGGCGATGTCCTCTTTGTCCAGGGACTCGTAGGTGACGGGCGTGTCCGGTGACGCAGCAATCGTGGACTCGTAGTCGAGGCTGCCGGGGATGCCGTCGCCCTCGAGGTGAAGGTAATGGGATATCGGGTATTGGGTATTGGCTATTTCGGCTTCGACTTCTGCGACGGACTCTTTGAAGTCGTCGGAGTAGAGCAGCACGGTGGGTGTGGTGTCTTTGAGGATGCCCACCAGCTCGCGCCAGTGGAGTCGCCAGTTGAGGGCGGTGTGGATGGCACCCAGCTTGCCGCAGGCGTAGATCAGGTCCAGATGCTCGATGCCGTCGCGGGCCAGAATGGCCACCCGGTCGCGGTAGCCGATGCCAGCCTCGTCTTGGAGCCAGTTGGCAAAACGGTTGACCCGCTGGTTCCATTCGCGGTAGGTTAGCCGCAGTTCCGGCTCTTTGCCAGCGTCGATGATGGCCAGTTTGTCTGGGCTATAGATTTCGCGTCGGCCTAGATAATCTCCGATGTACATAAGTCTCTCCTCTTGTTTCTAACCGATTGTGCTGTCCCGATTGGCGGAGGCTTTAGCCTCCGCCTGAAAGCGCAAAGCCCTGCGGGCTGGTGCCGTTAGCCCCAGAGGGGCTTGGCTCTTTCAGGGCGGGGGTTCAACCCCGCCCGTCTGCGGCGGAGCAACCCACTCCAACATTGGGATACTCGTCCTCTCCGTATGATGCTTCCGCTGATTCTTGGCATACCGCACCACCACATCCAGCTGCTTGCCGCCGAATGACACCACGCCATGCTCGGCTTGCCAGGCAAACTGGTGTCCGAGTTTCAACTCGTGGTTGACCCAATGCGAAGTGTTGCCCTTCACCTGCCCGATGAACGTCGAAAGCGCGAGCTTGGGTGGCACCGAGACGACGAGATGGATATGGTTGTCCGTGCCTCCCACAGCATGGACCCGCGCCTCCAGCCTTGTGGCCTTGGCAACGATCACATTGTGCAACGAATTCTCCCACCTGGGTTCGATGAGCGGTTCTCCATTTTTTGTCCCCCACACGAAATGGTAGAACAAACGCCAGTAGGGCATCAGAGTTCCTTTGTCTGCTATTGGTTGCTTGGCCGCAATAGGCCGAGGCTGAAGCCATCGGCCTCAAAGAGCCAAGCCCTACGGGCTAACACTGTCAGCCCCGAAGGGGCTCTGCTCTCTCAGCGCGGGGGTTCACCCCCGCAAATTCGTCCCTTGCTACCTCTCGACCTCAAACTCAACCGCCTTGGCCGCAAAGAAGGCCTTCGCCGTCGGCCAGAAAATGTCCGGCCGCTCCAGGTAGGTCAAGTGTCCCGATTCCGGGACCATGATCTGCCGCGCATTGGGCAGGATGTCCAACAGCTTGCGCTGCTGCCAAGGCGGCAGCGCCCGGTCTTGCTCGCCGGTGAAAATCAGCGTCGGCGTGGTCGCGTCCCGGTAGGCGTCCGGGTCGCTGTCAATGTTCTCAAAAAACGGGTCCTGGGCCTCTGTGAGACGGATCAGGCAATGCTTCCGATCGTGGTAGCGGTCGTAGAATTTGAGCCGGGTCCGCTCCGAACTCTCGCCGTAGACCATCTGGGCAAACTTTTCGCCAAAGATCTTTTCGTACATATAGTGGGTATAGATCTCGAATGCCGGTTCCGGCAGCCGGTAGAACATCAGCGACAGGTCCTGGTACATCTGGAACAGCGTCTCCCGTGTCAAGATGATGCCCGACAGCGTCAGTGTGTGCAGCCGGTCACCGTGCAACCGACCCAGGTCAGCGGCGATAAAGCCGCCGTACGACACGCCGACCGGATGCACCCGCTCGATGCCCAGCTCGTCCAAGATGCGGACCAGGTAATCGCAGAACTTGGGTATGAAATACGGCTCATCCTCCTGCGAAGATTGTCCCTGTCCGAAATAGTCGTAGAGCAGCACGTCGTACTCGGGATAGACGCTGGGCACGTTCCGATACCAGGATCGGGTCAGCATCGCCAGGCCGTTGAGCAGGACGACGACTTCTCGTTCCCCCTGGCCGAAATACTCCCAGTAGATCTGGCGGGTGCCGTTCTCTACGGAAACAAAGCCGGTTTTGTCCGGTGCAACCCGTTGTCTACCCACTCTGAATGTGCTCGCTCAACAGTGCGTTGAACTCCTTCGGCTTCTCAACAAACGGCACGTGCCCCGCGCCCTCAATCACCACCTCCTTGTACGAGCCACCGGCTGCCGCGTATTTCTCCAGCACGTTGCGGATCTGGCTCAGCATGGGCTGTGGCGGATAGACCTCCATCCCCGGCCAGTTGGGGATGAGGCCCATCGAGCCCAGCGTGCCCGGATCGGAGGCCGCGGCGTCGGCCACGGCCAGGTCGTGGCTGCCGCGCACCCACAGAATGTCCACCTTGGGTTCCGCCGAGTACAACCGGCTCACGTCGCCGGCATATTTGGGCGACAGGGCATTGGCCGAGCCCCACACCCCCGGCGCCACGAAGGGCCAGTTGGGCGACTGTACGAAATCGCCGGGGTTGTCCTGGTCCCCCAGGTGGATGCTCAGCATGGAGGACAGTAGGTCTTCCTCCCGCTCCGGTACAAAGGGTGGTTTGAAGACCAGGGTGCGCATCGCAGCCCGGGGCGAGAACTCGCTATCCATCCCCCGGTCGCCCTCTGCCAGCCGCTTGATGAACTCTGGGTTCGAAAGCCCTCCGCCCGATCCGGCATAGTCGTCATAGCAGGGCGTGCCTTCTACATCCTTGGTGCCGCCGAACCCAAAGGGTGAGCCGGTGTCTACTAGGCTGGCGGTCAGAAAGCGCTCCGGGTACTCGCGCAGCATGTACCACACCACGCAGCCGCCCAGCGAGCAGCCGACGATGTGCGCCTGGGCAAGGCCCAGGTGGTCCAGCAGAGCCACGGCGTCGTCGGCCCAGTCGCCAGGTCCGCGCGTGGCGTCCACCTTTTTCTCCAAATCGGCGTCGCCAAAGCCGCGCTGGTCGAGGGCGATGCCGCGATACTCGGGCGGCAGGGCTAGCATGTTCTCCTCCCACCAGGTCGCAGACGAGGCATTGCCGTGCAAAAAGAGCACGGGCACGCCATCGTCCGGTCCGGTGAACAGCACCCTG
>JASFTJ010000405.1:0-3652 GCA_050053615.1 Anaerolineae bacterium
ATGGTTTTTCAGAAGCCAAGCTTGCGAACCCGTGTCTCCTTTGAGATGGGCATGGTCCACTTGGGTGGTGCGGCTTTGTACCTTTCGCCCAACGAGATCCAGTTGGGCGCGCGAGAAAGTGTAGCTGATGTGGCTCGCGTGCTGTCCCGTTATGTTCACGGCGTGATGGCCCGTGTGTTCGGCCACCGGGACATCGAACAGTTGGCCGAGTACGCCAGTGTGCCGATTATTAATGGCCTGTCGGACTATAACCATCCCTGCCAGGCGTTGTCCGACATCTTTACCGTGTGGGAAAAGCTCGGGGAGTTGAAAGGCCGCAAGCTGGTCTTTGTCGGAGATGGCAACAACGTGGCCAACTCGCTCTTGTTCACATGCGCCAAAGTTGGCATGGATGCGACCGTAGTCTCCCCGAAGGGTTATGAGCCTCATGCCGGCGTGGTGCGGCTGGCCCGCGAATTCGGCGCCGAGTCGGGCAGCCGAATCGAGATCGGCAATGTACCTGCCGAGGCAGCCCAGGGCGCCGATGTGATCTATACTGACGTATGGGCCAGCATGGGCCAGGAAGCGGAGGCCGAGTTGCGTAGGGCTCGCTTTGTCGGTTTCCAGATAAACCAAGACTTGGTGGCGCGGGCAAAGCCAGATGTGATCGTGATGCACTGTCTGCCGGCCCATCGCGGCGAAGAGATTACCGATGCTGTGGCCGATGGCCCACACTCTGTTCTCTTTGATCAGGCCGAGAACCGGATGCACGCGCAAAAGGCAATACTGGCCACACTCATGGGAGGTGTGGGGGGCGAGTAGCGAGGCGATGGAGTGACGGGAAGCGGGCAGCGCTTCCTCGGTGTCTAGTTTGGGAGGAACCTTGGCGGGCAGCAGGAAGGTCTATGAGAAAGCGATGCGCAAAGGCCTAAACTTTGCCTGGGAAGGCAAGTGGGAGCAGGCAATGGAGGCGTACCAGAAAGCGCTATCCGAAATGCCTGACGATCCGGCCGTTCGCAATCATCTGGGACTGGCTTATCTCAAGCTAGAGCGCTTTGAAGCGGCGCTGGAGGCGTACGGCAAGGCCAGTCGTTTGGACCCTGAGAACCCGGCGCCCTTGACGCGGCTTGTGGAAATCCACGCCAAGTTGGGACAGAGGCGTGCGGCGGCCGATGCTGCTTTTTCTCTGGCCAAGATCCACCGTCGGCAGCGAGAATGGAAGCAGTCCATCCAAGCTTTGCAGCAAACGGTTCGATTCCAGTCGGATCACGTGCTGGCTCGCGAAACCTTGGCCGAGATCTATACGGAACTGGATCAGCCGCAGCGGGCCGCCAGGGAACGCCTGAGTCTGGCTCGAATCCTGCAGCAACGAGCCAAGACTGCAGAGGCGTTGGAGCAATGCCGTCTGGTGATCGATCTGGATCCACGGAACGCCGAAGCTCGCGCTTTGGCCGAAGCTTTGCATCTGGATGAGGCCGGAGGCGCAGCAGCGAAGGCACCTGTGGAGGAGACCGAGACTCCGCCGGCCCCTGCCGAAGAAGGGGCCAGCCCGGCAGCCATGACTCGCGACGTGGCGCTGGGGGAGCTGGCCGAGATGGTCTTTGAGGAGACACTGATCGGACCGGTACCTGACATTGCCGTCTTTGAAGAAGAGACGGGGCGGGAGAAGGCGCCGCAGGAACCGACGCTCAGCCGTCCTCAGATTGACGCCCTGATCGCGCAGGCCATCGATTTTCAGACGCGCGGTCTGATTGACGAAGCTATTGCCTGCTATACCAAAGTGATTGGCGCCGGGGTAGATCGTCCGGCTGCGCACTTTAATCTGGGCTTGCTCTATCAGCAGCGGCTTCGCTTCGAGTCTGCTATTTCAGAGTTTAGCAACGCCGTGCAGCATCCGGACTATATTCTGGGCAGCCACTTTGCCTTGGGCGAGTGTTACAAAGCTCTGGGACGTCTTGATGATGCGCTGGAGCATTTCGTTGAGGCCCTCAAGATTGTAGATCTGGGTACGGTGCAGCGGGAACAGGCCGATGATCTAATGCAGCTTTACGATGCCCTGGCCGACAGTTACGTGGCCAAGGGGGATCGGGAGCAGGCGCTAACCTTCACCAACACCCTGGTCGAGTTCCTTTCCTCCAAGGGGTGGGAGGACAAGGCGCGTGAGGCTCGGCAGCGGATCGATGGCTTGGGGGAAGAAGGCATGCCGCTGAGCCTAGCCGAAATCCTGGCGGAATCCAATGCCGACACAGTGCTGACCGCGATGTCACTGAGTCAAGAATACATGAAGCGAGGAGTCTTTACGGCAGCTACCGAAGTCTGCTACCGAGCCATTGAGGCCGCGCCCACCTACTTGCCAGTCCATTTGCGCTTGGCCGAAATTTGCACCCAGAACGATCGGGTGGAAGAGGCGGTGAACAAGTATCAGCTAGTGGCAGATCTGTATCTTGTGCGTGAAGAGACCCGGCATGCCATTGGCGTGTACGAGCGGATGCTTCGCCTGAAGCCGATGGATGTGGTCACGCGGTCGCGGATGATCGACCTGCTCATCACTTTGGGCGAGATTGACCGGGCTTTGGAGCAATACTTGGCTCTAGCCGACGCCTACTACCAAATGGCCCAGATGGACAAAGCGTTGGAAAAGTACACAGAAGCGCTGCGGTTGGCGCCTAGGGCCTCGGATGACCGGAAGTGGCAGGCGCGGCTGCTCCGTCAGACGGCTGACTTGCAGCTGCGGCGCGCTAACTGGCGTGAGGCGGCGAAACTCTACGAACAGCTAGTTGCTCTGACGCCCGAGGACGAGCGCGCCCAGCTGCAATTGATCGATCTGAAATACAAACTGGGGCGCGCCAAGGAAGCAGACAAAGAAGTCGTAGCCATGATCGACTATTTCCGCTCTCGGGGCGAGGGTGAGCGGGCCCTGGCGCTCCTGCGTGAGGCAGTGCGGCTTCAGCCGCAACAGATGGCCCTCCGGGCAAGATTGGCGCGCGCGTACATCAATGCTGGCAATCGGGAGGAAGCGATTGGCGAACTGGATGCTCTAGGCGAATTACAGCTGGAACACGGACTGCGAGAACAGGCGATCACCACTGTTCAGTTTATCATTTCCTTGAAACCCAAGAATGCCGATGCATATCGCGAGTTGCTCTCGCAGCTGTAGCTGGCTCAACGTTCGCTCTTGTTGTGTGAATCAGACTTAACCGGAACGGGTTTGTGATCAGAAGTGGAGAGTCTCTTTGGCAGATGTCCTATGGGTAGTGTCTCATGTCGAGTGGTTCGACGTTGTTGACATTCTGTTAGTTGCTATAGTTTTTTACCTTCTGTTTTCACTGGCGCAGGGGACCCAGGCAGTCCAATTGCTGCGTGGCATGGTATTGGTCGTCCTAGTGACCTTCCTGGTCAGTCAGGTTTTGCCCTTCAAAGGGTTCCGTTGGCTGATCCGGAATGCACTTCCCGCCCTTGCTCTTGCCATCCCCGTGATCTTTCAGCCAGAGATACGTCGCGCCCTGGAGCGACTCGGACGTACGGGCAGTCTGTTGGGCAGGCGGCAGCAGGAAGAAGTTGTCGAGCAGGTGATCGATGAGGTGGCGCGAGCAGCTCACCAGATGTCCAGGCAGCGTCACGGCGCTCTGATTGTCTTTGAGCGGGAAACCGGCCTACAGGAATTCATTGAAAC
>JASFTJ010000406.1:0-3652 GCA_050053615.1 Anaerolineae bacterium
TTGGGCCAACGCCTCGGTCCGGGCGGCAAACCCCTGGTAGGTGAGGTTGGCCCCAAGTTTGCCAAGGTGGCGCTGCCCCTGCTGTCCGAGATTCCATACCTGGGTCCGGCATTGTTCAGACAAGATACGCTGATTTACGTGATGTACCTGCTCGTACCAGCCGCCGCGTACTATATTTACAAAACCAGACCCGGCCTACACATGCGGGCCGTGGGCGAGAACCCCGCCACTGCCGATGCAATGGGCATCAGCGTTGGACGCACCCGCTATGTCTATACGATTTTCGGTGGAATGCTCATCGGCCTGGGCGGCGCGCACCTGTCGTTGGCCTACACCCCTGGTTGGACCGAGAACCTGACCGGGGGGCGGGGTTGGATCGCCATCGCGCTGGTCATCTTTGCCACATGGGACCCGATGCGGGCAGTCATCGGTGCAGTGCTCTTTGGCGGCGTCAACGCCATCCAGTTCCGTCTCCAGGCAGCAGGCACTACGATCCCAGCCGCCTTCCTGGGCATGATGCCCTATCTGTTCACCATCGTGGTCCTGGTCATGATCACATGGTGGGAGGCATTCCGCAAGCGGGTTGGAGCCCCCGCCGCACTGGGCCTGCCCTACGTGCGCGAAGAGCGCAGCTGAGGTCAGCAGTTCCTCTCTGTCGAACTCATATCACCACCACAGAACCCCCAAGAACCCAGGATTTTTGCCCCGAACGGCGCTGCGCCCGCCCTCGGTCCTGCTGGCGGATCGAGGCAAGCCTTCGCCCGTTCATTGTGGTGATCTGCTGTTCTTCACCTGCGAACCGAGCTCTAGTTCTTGCCAAAAGCCCCTAAAGCCGCTATAATTGCGCCCGGTATCACGATTACACACAATCGTCCACCGCGACGACTGAATAATCTCAAGGAGGTCATGAAGTTATGTCAAAAAAATGGGTATACCTTTTCAGCGAAGTCCAAGAAGCCGAAAAGTACGCCGGCAGTTGGGACGGCGTCCGTGGGCTGCTAGGTGGTAAGGGCGCCAACCTGGCCGAGATGACGCGTATCGGTGTGCCGGTTCCACCCGGCTATACCATCACAACCGAAGCGTGCAACGCCTACCTAGAGGCTGGGGCAGACTTCCCTGAGGGCATGTGGGAGCAAACCTTGACCGCGCTCAAGGCCACCGAGGAAGCCACGGGCAAAGCGTTTGGCGATCCGGACAATCCGCTGCTGGTCTCCTGCCGATCGGGAGCCAAGTTTTCCATGCCGGGCATGATGGACACCGTGCTCAACATCGGTTTGAACGACGAGACGGCCAAGGGGATGGTCGAACTGACCGGCAACGAAGCGTTCGTCTACAACTCGTACCGGCGCCTGGTCCAGATGTTCGGTTCGGTGGTGCTGGGCATCCCTGATGAGCTCTTTGAGCACGCCATTGCCAAACGCAAGAAGGAAAAAGGCATCAAGGACGATACCGCATTAACCGCCGAGGATTGGAAGGCGTTGACAAAGGAATTCAAAGCCATCATCCGACAAGAAAAGGGATTTGACTTCCCACAAGAACCGATAGAGCAGCTCAAACTGGCCACCGAGGCCGTGTTCAAGAGCTGGAACGGCAAACCGGCCATCGCCTACCGCAACCGAGAGAATATCCCGCACGATATGGGCACAGGCGTCAACATCGTGACGATGGTCTTTGGCAACATGGGCTGGAGTTCAGGCACCGGTGTAGCCTTTACCCGCAACCCTGCCACCGGTGAGCATGAACTGTACGGCGACTATCTGATGAACGCCCAGGGCGAGGACGTGGTCGCCGGCATCCGCAACACCAAACCCATCGCCGAGATGGCAGAAGAGATGCCCGAGATCTATGATCAGTTCACTGACATCTGTGACAAGCTGGAGGATCACTATCGCGAGATGCAGGATGTGGAATTTACCATCGAGCGCAACAAGCTGTGGATGCTCCAGACCCGCGACGGCAAGCGCACGGCCCAAGCAGCTATCAAGATCGCCGTGGATTTTGTGGCAGAGGGGCTCATCTCCAAGGAAGAAGCCCTGAAACGCGTCAAGCCGGACCACGTGGACACCTTGCTCCACCCCCAATTCGACCCCAAGGCCAAGGAACAGGCTCATGCAGAAGGCACGTACCTGACCAGCGGCGTGAACGCCTCGCCCGGCGCGGCCGTGGGCATCGCCGCCTTTGACGCGGACCTAGCCGAAAAGTGGGGCCTGGAAGGCAAGGACGTGATCATGGTCCGCCCTGAGACCAAGCCGGAAGACGTGCACGGCATGATCCAGTCCAAAGGCATTCTGACCAGCCGGGGCGGCGCCACCAGCCACGCCGCCGTCGTAGCCCGTCAGTTTGGCACACCGGCGGTGGTCGGCTGTGAGGCCATGGAAATCGACCTGGCAGCCCGCAAGCTCCGAGTGGGCGACAAGATCCTGAAGGAGGGCAACTGGCTGTCGATTGACGGCACCAGTGGCGAAGTATTCGCCGGGCAGATCGGCACCGAAGCACCCAGTTTCGAAGAGCAATTCGAGCTCAAGACCCTGCTGGAGTGGGCCGATGAGATCTGCGCCCAAGAGAGCAGCCGCACTTGGCCCGAGGGCTATGAAGACTTCCCGACCCGCGGCTTGCAGGTGTGGACCAACGCCGACTATCCACGCGATGCGCAGCGCGCCCGCAGCTTTGGGGCCATGGGCATTGGCCTGACCCGCACCGAGCACATGTTCTTTGAGGAAGAACGTCTGCCCATCGTCCAGGCCATGATCCTGTCCAAGACGCCTGAGGAACGCAAGCTGCACCTGGACAAGCTGCTGCCCTACCAGCGCGCCGATTTTGAGGGCCTGTTCGAGGCGATGGACGGCCTGCCGGTCATTATCCGCCTTATCGATCCACCGCTCCACGAGTTCCTGCCCAGCAAGGACGATTTGCTGGTTGACGTGACCCAAATGCGGTTGCAGGGCAAGACCGGCGACGAATTGGCCGAAAAGGAACGTTTGCTCCAGGCCGTAGAAAACCTGGAAGAGGCCAATCCCATGATGGGCCTGCGCGGTATCCGCCTGGGCATCACCCTGCCCGAGATCACCCAGATGCAGGTGCGCGCCATCTTTGAAGCTGCTTGCAACAAGGCCAACGAGGGAATCGACGTCCATCCCGAGATCATGATCCCGCTGACCGGTCACCACAATGAGCTCAAGGCGGCCAACCAGCTATTGGTGCCTATCGCCAAGGAGGTCATGAAGGAAAAGGGAATCGAGATCGACTACAAGTTCGGTACCATGATCGAGATCCCGCGCGCAGCCGTCACTGCCGATCAGATCGCCCAGTATGCCGAGTTCTTTAGCTACGGAACCAATGACCTGACCCAAATGACATTCGGCTACAGCCGCGATGACGCTGAGCGCAACTTTTTGCTCCACTATGTCGAACATGGCATCCTGCCCAAGAACCCCTTCCAGGCTCTGGACTGGGATGGTGTCGGCGAGCTGCTGAAATGGGGCGTCAAGAAGGGGCGCGAGACCCGACCTGATCTGGAGGTCGGCATCTGCGGTGAGCACGGCGGCGAACCCAGCTCCATCGAGTTCTGCCACATCGCTGGTCTGAACTATGTGAGCTGCTCCCCCTTCCGGGTGCCAGTGGCCCGGCTGGCGGCGGCCCACGCAGCGCTCAA
>JASFTJ010000407.1:0-3646 GCA_050053615.1 Anaerolineae bacterium
AGCGCAGTTGACGGCCCTGGCCGGGCAGGCGCGACAGACGTTGGGCGAGACCTCGCCCTCCCCTTCGACGATCTTGCGGCAGACGATGCGCCCCTCCTTCGACACCGTGCGATGCTCGCAGAGACGGGTCTGTTGCTTTTGCCTCTTGGCTGGGGTTGCAGACAGCGTATGGATTGTCATGGTCTCCTTTCTGATGTTGCACAAATAGAACATCCGTTCTGGTGTGTATTATACCAGAACGGATGTTCGTTGTCAAGTGTGAGTTTTCGTATTCGCGTCAGCGGTCAGGCGCCCCTGATGAATGGCTACGCCGGACAGTTGGCTGCTGCCGACGTCGCTCGCGGGCCACAGATTCGTCGAGTTCGGTGCGAAGGGCGAGCCAATCACGGACGGCGAGGACCAGGCCGACTTCTTCGGGACTGAGCAGATACTTGCTCATCCACAGTCGCAGCCACAGCTCCGGGTGGGGAAGTTCGTTGAGCTCGATGACGATGACGGTCTGGCCCCACAACCAGCGCAGAAAGCGGCGCTGGGTCCAACGCTGCTCTTCCTTGGGGAATAGGCGGGTAAGAGAAGCAGGGCGGGTTGCCTTGATTTGACGATAGGGAATGGTAAAACGGTAGAAGGGCAACTGCACACGCAGTTCATTCTTGCGGCATTGAACGTAGGCTCGCAGCCGGAAGAGGAACGTCAGGACGAGGATCATGCCTGTGCCTACTAGAATCGCGGAAAGATGGGGACGATACGGTTCGAATTCCACCGGATTCCAGAGCAGTAATCCGCCGCTTACCAGTAGGAGCAGAAGGGCCACCCAAAAGATCTCCTCATTTAGATACTGCTGGAGGAGCAGGGGGTGCCGTTGTCCCCACTTGAATCGTTTCGCTTCAGATTTCTTTGGATTCATGTCCCATCCAGATGCCGACAGTCATTGAGAGCAGCCAGCGTGTTCATGCCATCCTCAATCCGGACGTGGGTCAGTGAGGCGTTGTTAAGGTCGTAGGCCCACCAGTCGCTCATGCTATCGGGGAGCAAGTGGGCTAGTCCGGCGCGCAGTGTGCCGCCGTGGGCTACGATCAGCACCTGTTCACCTCGATGCTGAGCGACGATCTCGTCCAGGGTCGCACCCACTCGGCGGAAAAAGCCCCACCGCTGTTCCCCGCCGGGGAACTGGAACGTCAAATCGTTCCGATTTCGCCACTGACCATACACCTCGGGCAGAGACTCCTGAAACGCTTCCATGGTCAGCCCACTGACTTGGCCAAAGTCTATCTCGCAAAGCCCGTCGTGGGGGATTGGCGTTAGGCCCAGCGGTTGGGCCAGGGACTCGGCCGTTTGCCAGGCGCGGCGCAAAGGGCTGCTGTACAGACGGTCGATGGCAGATGTCCAGGATGCCAGACGGAGGGCGAGAGCTTGGGCTTGACGCTGCCCTTCGCCGGTCAGTGGCGTTTCGCTCCACCCCTCCCACCGCCCTTCTACATTGTGGGCGGCTTGACCATGGCGGATCAGCAGCAGACTGGTCATGATGATTGCTCCATGTAGTAATGGCACAGGTTCTGCAGCACACACTCAGGGCAACGGGGGTTGCGACTGCTACAGACTTTGCGTCCGTGACGGATGACGTTGAGATGAAAGGCGTAATAGTTCTCGGGTGCTACCAGTTTCTCCAGCAGGTCGTGGGCCTTTTCCCGGGAGGTCCGCGGACCGATCAGCCCCAGTCGTTTGGTCACACGGTGGACGTGCGTGTCCACTGGGAAGGCCGGTCGCCCCAGGGCGAACAGGAGGACGATGGCTGCTGTTTTGGGACCCACGCCTTTGATAGATGTCAGCCAATCTTTGGCCTCCTCCACTGACCACTCTGCCAAGAAATCCAAACTCAGCTCACCTCGCTCCTGAGTGATGAAGCGCAGTGCTTTTTGGATGCGCGGTCCTTTCTGGTTGGCCAGCCCGGCAGGTCGAATCGCCTCGATTACTCGCTCCAGGTCGGCGTCACGGACCTGCTCCCAGGTTGGCAACTCGTCCCGCAGACGGTCGAAGGCTACGTCGCGGTTGACGTCGTTTGTGTTTTGGCTCAGGATCGTTCCCACCAAGACGGAGACGGGGTCCATGTGGGCCCGTCGGGTGGGCCGGCCGTACTCCTCCAACAGACGATGGTGGACTTGATCCATTTTGGCTGAGATCTGTTGCTGTCTGTTGGCCACGGTGCTCCTCTGTAATTGGATCTTGTCTGTGTCAGCTCTGACCGTGGACGGGAACGGCAGCGCCGTTGACTGGCCATGCAGCGTCAGAGGCCAGGAAAAGGATGACGTCGGCAATGGCCTCGGGCGGGACCCAGCGGCTGTGGTCGGCCTTGGGCATGGCCTGGCGGTTCTGTGGTGTGTCGATCGTGCCGGGCAGCACGCAGTTCACATTGATGCTCTTATGCCTGAGCTCTACGGCCATGCTTTCAACCAAACGCACGACTGCGCTCTTGGAGGCGCTGTACGCCGCTGCCTTGCTGGCCCCCGTCAGGGCTGCGCGCGCTGCCGTGTGGATGATCTTGCCCGACCCTTGCTCAAGCATGTGAGGCACGATCGCTCGACTGAGAATGAAGGCCGTGCGGGCGTTCAGGTTAGCCATCAAGTCCCATGTTTCCAAGGATGTCTCATGGACAGGAGCGCCCCCTCGCCAGCCGCCGACGGTATTGGCCAACACGTCGATGCGGCCAAAGTGGTCCAGCGCAGTCTGCACCGTCCGCTCCACCGAGTTGGCGTCAGCGGCATCTACAGAACCTAGCAGCAGATGATCCGGCGAGTTGGCCAGCTCGGGAAAGAGCGTTGGAAGCCGGTCAGGCTTGCGATCCAAAAGCACCAGGTTGGCTCCATGGCTGTGGAAGGCTCGCGCCACAGCTTGCCCCAGATTCCCCGATGCACCAGCAACCATGACCACGCGGTTAGAAAAGTCAGGCATTGTCGCACTTTTTCCTATAGCCCCAATCCATAGCAAGCCGCGCCCAGTAGGGCTGTCTCTGGATTGAGAATGACGTAAACTGGAATTCCCGCCAACATCTCGGCAAATCGTCCTTTGTTGACAAAAGCAGCCATAAAGGTCCCGTCTTTTAGTTTGGAAAGGATTCTGGGCGGGATGCCGCCGCCGAGATAGACACCGCCCGTTGCCATTACTTTGAGCGCCAGGTTGCCCGCTTCCGCGCCCAGGATGGAGACGAACGCATTGAGTGTCGCGATGCTCAGCTCGCATTCTCCGGCCATGGCTTTTTGAACGATGACCGGCGTCGGATCGGCAGCCTGGCGCAAGGCCTCGGCCATCTCGGGCGATTCCTCGGCAAAGCGATTCTCCTTGAGGTACTCATAGATGTTGGGCAATCCCTTGCCAGAGCAGATGCGTTCGTAGCTCACGTGACCGAACTTGCCCATCAGGTAGCGCAGCAGCTCGATTTCGAACAGGTTGGTTGGGCCAAAGTCGGTGTGACCGCCCTCCGAAGGGATGGCGTGATACTTGTCCCCTCGCTGGAAGAGAATGGCTTCGCCCAGCCCGGTGCCAGGGGCGAGCACGGCCTTGGTGCCGCTCTGGGGAGGGGCGTCGTTGAGAAGAAACAGGTCCTCGGAGGGAAGGTGAGGTACCCCGTACGCTGTCGCCTCCAAGTCGTTGA
>JASFTJ010000408.1:0-3644 GCA_050053615.1 Anaerolineae bacterium
CTCGGCGGGCTCATGTCTGTTCTGTGACCCAAAGGCGTCGACCGCTGTTCAATCGGGCAGGGGCAGTCCCGGCTGCTCGTGCCGCTGCAAGCCAATCACCAGTGCCTGCTGAAGGGCTGACAGCCGGTACGCGACACCGCCGGGCACCACGACCACCTCTCCACCCTCCAAGGAGATCTGACCGCTCTCTGATTCCAGCGTCACCCACCCTTCGTGGCAAAAGACCAGGGAAGCCCCTCCCTCCACCCGCTGCCAGGGACCCGTGCCCCGACAGAGCGTCAAATGCAGAGCAAAGGTATCCAGATGGACCAATGTCCTCGGCTTGAAGGGGACCGTGATCTGGCGCCCCACGGATGGCACACTGGCCTTTTCCAGATGTCCTTCACCCTTTACAGCAAAAAGGCGGCGATCGCCATTGCGACGGTTGACCATCAAGCGGGGCTGGAGCAAGAGAACCAGCGACTGTGGGAGCGACGATGAACGATGTCCAACGCCCTTGGGCACCACGGCCAACTCGCCGGTTCGCAAGACGATGTTGCCCCACTCACTCTCCAGGCTGATGGCGCCACTGTAGACCAAGAATAGCTCATCCTGATCCAGGTGGCGATGGAGAGGCAACGTCCCCTGACAGAGAAAGACGCTCAAAACCAGGTCATCTATCTGGACCAAATCAATCATTGTGAACGGGCGGCTCAGTCGTGCTGCCTGCTGGCCGATGCTGACCTTCTCGAGCGTCATGATCCGCACGCTACCCCAGTCGCGCTGGCGTGACACCCTGCTGGGCTTGGTACTTGCCCCGCCTGTCGGCGTAGGTCACGTCGCATGGTTCATCGCTTCGAAAAAAGATCACCTGTGCGATTCCTTCCCCAGCATAGAGCCGCACCGGGCGCGGCCCGACGTTGGCGATGCACAGCGTGGCATACCCCTCCCAGCCCGGCTCGAACGGCGTGACGTTGACCAGCACCCCGCAGCGGGCGTAGCTGCTCTTGCCAGTGCACAAGGTCAGAACATCAGGCGGGATGCGAAAATACTCTACCGTCCGGCCCAATACAAAGGTTTGTGGCGCCAGTTCGAAGGTTTCGGACTGCATGTCTCTGAACGTCCCGGCGCTCACCGCCTTTGGATCCAGCAGTTGGTTCGTGGCACCAGCGGGTGCCAGAACCTTGAACCTTGCCGCCAGCCGGATGTCGTAGCCGTAGGATGACAGGCCGTAGGAAATGACCGCCTCACGCACCTGTTCTTGCTCAAAAGGCTCGATCATCCGCTGCTCTAGCGCCATACGCCGGATCCAATGGTCGGGCCTGATGGTCACGTGCACCTCCTCTTTGTGTCCAGCTCGATCGTTTCACCCACGAGCCAGCCCGTGAACTTGTCTTACCTGCGCAATGATGGCGTCGGTCGATTGTTCGTCGTGCGGCGATGGTCCCAGGGGATCCACCAGTTCCCAATCGTCGTCACCCAGGAGCAGCGCAACGGTATTCAGGACAGAATAGCTCAGCGCCTCCAAATGATAACCACCTTCCAGAGTAAAGACCAACCGCCCGTCGCACAGCTCCTCTGCCAGCTTTTTCAGCGCCCGGGCGATGGCCGTGTAGCCGCCGACCGATAGGTACATGTGGGCCAGGGGATCATCCCAGTGGGCATCGTAACCGGCCGAAACCAGAATAAGCTGCGGCTGGAACCGCCAGGCTGCCGGCCCAATGATCTCGTCAAAGATACGGGGAAATCCTGCGTCCCCCACACCACCATGCAACGGCACATTGACGATGCTACCCTTACCATCGCCCCGCCCAATCTCACGCCAGTGACCAGTACCGGGGTAGTGAGGGTATTGGTGGGTAGAGATGTACATCACGCCAGGGTCAGTGTCGAACTCGTCCTGGGTGCCGTTGCCGTGATGCACGTCAAAATCGACGATGAGCACCCGATCCAGACCGCGCTCGGTCAGAGCGTAACGGGCGGCCACCGCCACGTTGTTGAACAGGCAGAAGCCCATCCCCCGGCCGCGCAAGGCATGGTGACCAGGCGGGCGCACCAGGGCAAAGGCATTGGCGATACGGGCAGAACCCGCGTCGAGCACCGCTCGCGTCGCCGCCACTACCCCGCCAGCGGCCATCAGCGCTGCATCGTACGACGCTGAGCGGACGTAGGTGTCCATATCCAGGTGACCGCCGCCGCGCTGGGCCAGCCGCTGCACTTGCTCGACGTAGCGACGATCGTGACAGCGTTCCAGGCGCTCCATCGTGATCGGCTCGGCGGGGATAGGCGTTAGCCGCGGCATCATCTTGTGCTGTTCCAGCACCCGCAGAATCGCCTTGAGCCGCTGCTGGTTTTCGGGGTGGCCCCGCAGATCGTGCTCCAAGTAGATGGGATCATACACGTAGCCGGTTGCCATGAGTCAACTCCTTTCTTCGGCCTGATGTCATTATACCACATCCTGCCGGGTGGGACTATTCGGGTCAAAAGCGCTGCCGCAGGCTCAGATCGAACAGAGGCCTCTTGCAGAAATACCTACTTCCGGATATAATGTTGCTGTGAGCAGCCTTGTCATGCTGCAACGGTAACCAGGAGGGATAACCTATGCCACAACCACAACATCTCGATCCAGGCGCCTACGCTGCCGACGGTTCGGGTGGTCGGGAGCAGACCGGGGGGACCGTGGGCGTTCTGCTCATCCACGGCCTGACCGGATCGGTAGCCGAGACCCGGCCGATGGGAGAGTACTTGACGGCACGGGGTCTGATGGTTCGCTGTCCTTTATTGCCCGGCCACGGCACGACGCCCGAGGATCTGATCCGGGTTTGTTGGCAGGCCTGGGCCGCTGAGGTAGAATCGGCGCTGCGCGAACTTCAGGATCGGTGCAGGGCCGTCTTTGTGGGGGGATTGTCGCTGGGGTCACTGCTGACCTTGTGGCTGGGCGCCGAGCATCCTGAACTTGCCGGGCTGATCCCCATGGCGCCGGCGATCAAGATCAACAACCCCCTGCTTCCACTGACGCTGGGACTCCGCTACGTGCTCAAGTACGATCCTTTTGGCCCCATCGGCGATGAGGACCTGGGCGATCCCGAGGCGATCCAGCGCATCTGGTGTTACGACAAAACGCCGCTGTGGAGCGCCGCTGAAATGTACTTGCTACAGCGGCAGGTGCGGCGGGCATTGCCTACGATCCGCCAACCCATTCTCATCTTTCAAGGTCGACAAGACGCCCAGCTGGATCCGGGGGCGGCACAGATCCTGCACGACGCCATAGGCTCTGAGGATAAACGGCTGGTCTGGCTTGAGCACTCGGGGCACAACTTGCTGGTTGACGGAGAGCGGGAGTCAGTCTGGGCCCAATGCTACAGCTGGATGATGGCGCGCGCTGGCTGAGGGCCGGGGATTCTACGCTTCTCTCTGCTGCTCGACCATCGCCAGGTAGCTCTGCCAGCCCTCAAAGCTGGCGATGACAGCCGGATCGGTTTGGCGACCGGTCTCGATCTGGTGCTGCATGGCCCGTAGCCGCCGGCGCACTTTTCGAGGCACATTGAGCCGCTCGTTGACCACCAGGCCCGTTACCTTCTGCTGTTGGTGCTGCCGCAGCACGCGCATCCGCTTGCGGCGCTGGATCTCGTAGCCTTCGTCCTTGACGATTGCGCGGACGAGAT
>JASFTJ010000409.1:0-3640 GCA_050053615.1 Anaerolineae bacterium
ACCGACCAACTGGGCCTGCCCACGGGCGATCCTCGCCGCTTTACCTGCATCGAGGAGGTAGTGGACGCCTACCGCCGGCAAGTGGCCTACCTGGTGGGTCTGATGGTGGGGGCGCTGGACGTGCTGGCCGAGGTGCACGCCGAGTTCAAACCCAAGCCCTTCATCTCGGCCACCACCGGCGATTGCCTGGAGCGCGGACTCGACCTGACCTGGGGCGGGGCGCGCTACAATTTTACCGGGCTGCAGGGGATCGGCTCGGCCACGGTGGGCGATTCACTGGCAGCGCTGGACACGCTCGTCTTCCGGGAAGAGCGTGTCAGGATGGACGAGCTGCTGGCAGCTCTCGACGCCGACTTTGAGGGGCACGAGCCGTTGCGCCAATTACTGATTAACCGGGCGCCCACGTACGGCAACGACGACGAAGCAGCCGACCGTTTCACCCGGCTGGCGGCCGAGATCTATTGCCAGGAGGTGGAGAAACATCTCAACCCTCGCGGCGGTCGCTATCAGCCCGGCCTCTACTCGGTGACAACCCACGTCGCGCTGGGACTGGCGGTGGGGGCCACGCCCGACGGTCGCCAGGCGGGAGCGCCCCTCTCCCAGGGCATCTCGCCGGTGCAGGGACGCGACCGCCGGGGGCCGACGGCGGCGATGAAATCGGCGGCCCGTCTGAACCATGCCCTGGTCTCCAATGGGTCGGCTTTTAACCAAAAGCTCAACCCGGCTTTCTTGCGCAGCGGCAAGGGCCCGGAGACGCTGGCAGGCCTGCTGAACGGTTATTTCCAGTTGGGTGGGATGCAGTTGCAGTGGGACTTGGTGGACAACGAGATGTTGCGGGCAGCACAGCAACGCCCGGAGGACTATTGCGATTTGATCGTGCGCGTCTCTGGCTATAGCGCCCACTTTACCGACCTGGAGCGGGTGGTGCAGGATGACATCATCGCTCGCATGGAACACGCCGTGTAGCCGGCTATTGGATATTTGTCCAGGAGGCAGGTGTATGTCCATTCATGATCGGCAGCCCGGATTGATTAAGGCTCTATCCGACGACATGACGCCCAAGTTCCTCGCCACTCGCTCTGCCGATGGCATCCCCAACGTCGTGCCCTGCACCTCGCTGATGCCCGCCGGCGACGTGGAGGACCGGCTGATTTTTGGCAACTTTCTCCTGCGCAAATCGGTCGGCAACCTGGACGCCGACCCGCGCGTTGGCGTCCTGGTTATCACCACCGATCTCGAAGGCTGGATTCTGCAGGGGGAGTTCGTCGGGTGGCAGCGGACAGGCGCCTACGTGGACCGTCTCAATAGCAACGACCTGCTGCGCTACAACGCCTACACCGGCATCCGCAACGCCGGCATCGTCCAGGTGCGAGCGGTCCTGCGCCGGTTTCGTCTCTCCAGGCTGCGTGTACTGGCAGACTACCTGCTGGCCCGCGCCGCCGGTCGGCCCGCTGTCTCGCTGGATGGCGCGACCAAGATGCCCCCGGTAGTCCAGAAAAAGTTCAGCCCAATCACGGCCGTCCGTGTGTTGGCCTTCCTGGAGGGCGCGGGGTACCCACTGGCGGCGCCGGTTCTCTCCCTCCAACCCGCCGGGGAAAGCGTCCTGGTCTGCGCCGAGGGTCAGGCCACCGATCTGCTGGAGTGGCTGGCGCCTGGCGACCCGGTGGCCGCCAATCTTCTCACCCTCGACATCGTCTCTTTCCAGGCCAAGGGACGCTGGCTGGGCAGCCGCCGTCTGCTGGGCGCGCCAGTGGGGGCCATGTCGGTGACGGCCGTCTACGCGGGCGGGCCGCCCATCCCCGGTCGGCAGGTGGCGTGACGCCAAGCCCGATCGTAGGCGCGAGCCAGCAGGGGAAGGCGCCTGCCTCGTCCAGCTCGGTGGTCTACCTCTCACATAACCCTATGAGGACTCGACGGCTCGGGCGATGAGCTTCTGAATCTCCAGCGGCTCGCCCTTGACCGGGTCGCGCAGCAGGGAGATGGCTTCGTGCAGACACCGGGAGACGCACACCCCGCAGCCCATGCAGGCGGAAGCGTCGATGCGGGCGAATCCGTCATCCACCGAAATCGCCGCGAACTGGCACGAGTCAGCGCAAGAACCGCAGGCGGCGCACAACTCGGCGTCCACCTGAGCCACAAAGCCAGACGAGGCCAGCATCGGTGTGCCGTTCTGGAAGGCCCGCATCGCCCCACAGCAACAGGTACAGCAGTTGCAGATGGCGTAGAATCGATTTAGCATCGCATCCTTAAAGAAGGCATGGTGCACGTGAGCGCGCTCCTGCTCGGCGCGGAGGATGTCCACCGCTTCGGTCTGGCTGATCCTGCGGGAACGGCGGGGGTGATGCTCAGCGATGAAACTAGCGAACGGCTCGCCAATAACCAGGCAAACGTCAAGGGGCTGGCAGGGGTTCGTACGCACGGAGCGGCAAGGACACTCCAGGACGACGATGTGGTCGGGATTCTGGAGCACAATGTCGCGGGCGGCTCTGTAGGGGATGATCTGCTCCAAGTCGCCCAGGTTCACGCCCTCCGCCACGGTGACAAGCTGGGTCGCGGCATCGAGAGGCAGGACCTTGCCGTGGTACCCTTCGGCAAAGGTGGCGTGGTCGTTGCTGGGCGGGAACAGCCGGCCCAAGCCACGCACTATCGGCCCCAGAACGTGGGCCAATGGGTGCTCTCCCGTGCCGATGCCGATGTAGAGGTAGGGCCAGCGGGCATAGACATAACCGTGCAGCCAATCAAAGAGGGAGTAGCTGGACGTGCTCCGCGCCTCACGGGCAAAGGCCCGAGTGGAGGATTTGACAAACCTGAACACAGCTTTTCGTCGCTTCATCCGTCAGCCTCCTCCCTTGGGCACAGCGTATCCCAGCCGCCGCAGTTCGTTTTCATCCTTGCGCCACTTTTTCTTGACCTTGACCCACAGCTCCAGATAGACACGGGTGCCCAGCAGATCTTGGATCTCGCGGCGGGCATCGGCGCCAATACGCTTGATCATCCGCCCTCCCCGGCCCAGGACAATGCCCTTTTGTGTGTCGCGCTCCACATAGATGTTGGCGCTGATATAGGTCAGGTCCTCGCTGCGCTCCTTGAACTGGTCCACGACAACGGCAATCGAGTGGGGTACCTCCTGCCGCAGGTGGCGGAGCACCTGCTCGCGGACCAGTTCCGCGGCCATGAAGCGCAATTGCTGATCGGTGACCTGCTCCTCCGGATAGTAGCGAGGACCAGGGGGCAGCCGCTCAATGGTCATCTTTAGCAAGCGATCGCGATTGTCACCGTGCAGCGCCGAGAGCAGGATCCAGTGTTCAAAGTCGCCCAAGGCGCGGTAGGCTTCGACGTGAGCCATAACTCGATCGGGAGGTAAGAGGTCGACTTTGTTCAACGCCAGTAGCACCGGGACCTCTTCCGCTTTGCGGATGCGCAGCTCATCGGCGATCTGGCGATCTTCGCTAGTGGGCGGCCGAGAAATGTCCACCAGGAACACCACCAGGTCGGCGTCGGGGATAGCACGCACGGCGGTCTCGACCAGGTATTCGCCCAGTTTGTGAAACGGCTCATGGATGCCCGGCGTGTCGACAAAAATAATCTGGGCGTCGAATGGGTCGCCCCTTGCCCGCTCCAGGGTCAGGATGCCCAGTAA
>JASFTJ010000410.1:0-3634 GCA_050053615.1 Anaerolineae bacterium
GCTGACAACCCATGAGGCTCAGTCAGGCGCGATCGCCAAAAAAGAGGAATCACAGGTTGTGGTGAGCGGTTTCTCCCATACCTCACCCTCGATGATGGTCCAGTTTGCTGTCGCTGGCCTGATCGGCTCCGCTTCGATCCTGGTCCTGGAGCGCAAATCACGGGCGTTGCGGCGATTGCTGACGACGGCCATCTCTCGCACAGAGATCATCTTTGGACACTATCTGGCCATGTTTGTCATGATTTTCTTGCAGCTTGTGATCCTGGCTGTCTTTGGGCAGCTTGCGCTCCGCGTGAACTACCTGCGGGAGCCCCTGGCCATCCTTCTGGTCATGGCAGCCACGGCCGTGTGGACGGCCAGCTTGGGCTTGTTGATCGGCACGCTGGCCAAGACCGATGACCAAGTGACCATTTTTTCCCTCATCGCCATGTTTGTCCTGGCCGGGATGGGGGGTGCCTGGGTACCGCTAGAGTTTACTGGCAAGACGTTTCAGGCCATCGGCCACTTGCTGCCGACGGCCTGGGCTATGGACGGCCTTGAGAACATTGTGATCCGCGGGCTGGACTTGCAGTCGGTCCTGATGCCAGTGGGCATCATGGTGGCCTATGCTGTGGTGCTCTTTGTCCTGGCCGCATGGCGCTTCAAATTCGAGTAGAGACGCTCAACCAACCGACGGGAGCAAATCGCGATCAACCAAAGAAGACAGAACGTCTCTGTGCCAGGCGATCGTAAATCATCTCTTGGACAATGTTGCGTACTTGGTCTGTTAGTTGCAAAACAAGTACTAGGTTGTCAGCAGCGTCCGGACGGTAGTTGTCCATAGGGATCGGTTCGCCAAAGTCGATATACCATTTGGTGGGCAGTGGCACAAGCCCCAACAGTCCCAGCCAGGGAAAGGTCGGCGTGATGGGAAAGTAGGGGAACCCGGTGATTTTGGCTAGGACGGATGACTTGGCCAGGGTGACATAAGTCTCCTCAGCGCCCACAACCGACACAGGGATGATCGGTGCCCCAGCCTTGAGGGCCATCTTGACGAAACCGCCGCGGCCAAAGCGGGTCAATTGGTAGCGATCCTTGAACAGCTTGCCCACGCCTTTGTAGCCCTCCGGGTAGACGGCGACCAATTCCTCCTGCTCCAGCAGGCGGGTGCCGTTCTCCAAGGTCGCCAGGGTCTGGCCCAGCTTTACGAACATGTGGGAGAAAAAAGGCAGGGTGGGGAACCAGTCGGCGTAGAGGGTGCGCACCAGACGCTGGGCCGGATGCTCACTCAGGACTGCGGTGCCAACCATCGAGCCGTCCCACGGTAACTGACCAGAGTGATTGACCACCAGCAGCGCCCGGCCCTCGAGGGGGATGTGCTCAATGCCCGTCGTCTCGACACGCCAGTATACCTTGTACAGGAATGTAAAGAAGGGGCGCACTGCTTCGACGAACTCCCAGTCCAGTCCCCACTCGTCGGTCTCGTACTCACCGGTGTATCGTCGCGTGAGCATGTCGGCGTGGTGGCGCAGATTGTAGTTGGCTAGGTACCACACGCCCTTCCAGAACTCCGGATTCAAGACATCCGTGCCCAGGGCGCTCCGCAGGCGATCCAGAATGCCCAGCTGCGGCAGCCTGTGAAACTCCCTCAGGCTTTCCGCGATGAGAGCCATCAAGTGGTCGAGAGAGAAGGGCGGTGGTTCGTAATCGGGTGTCAAGGCTTGCAAGCGCTGGGTCAGCTCGTCCAGCTCGGCGACCAGCTGCCGACGCCTCTCCTTCCTGGAGAGCTCCCGTTCCGCTGCCGACTGATGCACACGACAGTATTCCGAACCTCTTATTGGATAGTTGCCACACGGCTTGCCCGCTTTGGTGAAGGCCTTACAATGGGTTCCTGGCTGCCCCTTACTCATCTTCTCCCCCTCTCCGTTGCTCTCGGGCGCGGTGGCGACGCTCGATCACGTCACGCAGCCGATCCTCTCCGCGCGCCGGTCGCGCCGACCGGGGCAGGCGATTCCGTGCAGAGAATTCGCGCAGCGCCTCTTCGGCGGTGTAGCGCGGCTGGAAGCCCAATTCCTCACGCATCTTGGTCAGATCACCTACCCACGGATAGCGAATGTAGTCCAGTTCGATAGGTACGTAGCGAGTGAGCCGCAAGCCGGTGCTGCGCAGCAACGCTGCGCCCAGATAGGCGAATGGGTGGAGGATGGGCAGCGGGGTTTTGCCCGCCACCCCCCGAATTCTGTTGAGAGGCAGTACATCCTCGGCTGCGACGTTAAAGACCCCTGGTGTCTCGTGGAGCACAGCGTGGACCAGCGCCTCGACCACATCGTCCTCGTGGATGAGTTGCATCCGTGGGTCAAAGCCCCACAACGTAGGCGCCCAAGGCTTGCTCAGGAAGCGCGTCATGGGGGTGTTCACTGTCGGTCCGATAATGCTGGCAAAGCGCAGAATGGTCTGGCTCATCTCTGGCGTCTGGCGACGGAAGCCCTCGCAGAAAGCCTCGATCTCGACCATGTCGCGGGTGTAGCCGTACTTGCGGCTTCCTCGCAGTGGATGATCCTCGGTCAGAAAGGCCGGATTGCCGGGCCGCGCGCCATAGACAGCCATGCTGCTCTTGAGCACGATCTTGCGGACGCTGGCTTCGGTGCAGGCCCCAATGACCTTCATGGCGCCCATGACGTTGAGGTCGAAGGCAGCCTCGGTGGGACGGATGGCGTCTATGAAAGCCAGGTGACAAACGGTATCTATTGCTTCGGCCTTGAGCAGATCCACCAACAATGGGTTGCGGACGTCGGCCTGGATGAAATCGAGTCCCTCGAGCTCTTCGGTGGGTTGCTCCACGTCCAAACCGATGACAGAGTGGCCCGGCAGGTCGAGCAGCCGGGCAGCCAACCGGGAGCCCCAATAGCCTGCCACGCCAGTGACGAGGACGGTTGTTTGTGTGGTCATACCTTTTTCTCCCCTTTGGATATTCTCTCGGCAGAATAGCGGCCTGCCCTGTGGCTGTACACCGGGGAGCCGTCTTTTGGATTCTCCAACAAGTTCTCGGATGGACGGCCCTTCTGGACAGCCCGATTTGTCTTGCAGGCGATCAGGCGGACAGAATTCCAAAGGGGGAGCAGCAATCCCCAGAGGGCGTCACCTGTGAACGAAATCCCGTAGCCTGCATTAGGGGCGGGTCACTCGTCCTTGTCTGGCTGGTAGAGCATGTAGCCCGCTCCCGGCTGGGTCAGCAAATAGCGAGGGTTGGAGGGCTCAGCTTCCAGTTTCTGGCGAAGGTAACGCATATAGACGCGTAGATACTCGGTCTCCTCGCCATACTCGGGTCCCCAGACGGCGCGTAGCAACTCGCGATGTGGGATCACGCGGTTGGCATTCGAAGCCAGGTAGGCCAGCAAGCGATATTCGGTCGGTGTCAGCTTGATCTCTTTACCGTCCACCGTGACACGATGTTGCGCAAAGTCGATCTCGATGGGGCCCACCGTAAAGCCGTGGCGGGTCAGGATCTCCTCAGGCCACTTGCTGCGGCGAAGCACAGCCTGCACGCGCATCAACAGCTCGGTGATGGAGAATGGTTTGGTCAGATAGTCGTCGGCGCCGACTTTGAAGCCATGGACCAGGTCCACCTCGGCGCTCCGGGCGGTCAGCATGATGA
>JASFTJ010000411.1:0-3618 GCA_050053615.1 Anaerolineae bacterium
TCACACCTGGGGGGCTGGCGCGTGACCCGTGGGCCGTTGTGGCTGGCGATTGAGAGTAGAAAGGCTGGATAACCTTCGGCTGGGTCAGCCCTAGTTCCCACGTTCCTATCGCGGCCCTCAGCGCTTGCAGTGCAGATTTGACATAATTCTTCTCTGTACCCTGGGCCAAGCTCAGGTGGGTGGCGATCTCACGGTTCGTGAGAGGCTCTGACAGGCCGGCCGGCATCCACCCCGCCGAGGAAGCGCCGTGTGCAGAGTTGAACAAAAGGTCCTTTTGGGTTATACTGCAAAATATGGAACTTGGCATTTGGAGAACTAGTTAACATAGGTCTTTGACTATGAAATACATTGACGAATTCCGAGACCCAAGCCTGGCCCGCAAGCTCTTGGCCCGCATCGAGGCGAATTCGAGGCAGCCGGTGCGGCTGATGGAGTTCTGCGGCGGTCACACCCATGCCATCATGCGCTATGGCCTGCGCGGGCTGTTGCCGCCTACGGTGGATCTTTGCTCTGGACCGGGTTGCCCGGTATGCGTCACCGCCAACGCGGATCTGGACTGGGCCATTGCGCTGGCAAGAGTCCCCGACGTGGTCCTGACCACCTTTGGCGACATGGTTCGCGTGCCGGGCAGCAGCGAGAGCCTTCAGGATGCAAAGGCTACCGGAGCCGACGTGCGCCTGGTTTATTCTACCTTGGATGCCCTCAAGATCGCGCGCGATCACCCGACGCGCCCCGTCGTCTTTCTTGGTGTCGGATTTGAGACAACGGCGCCTACCGTCGCCGCCGCTATCCTTCAGGCCGAAGCGGAAGGGCTGGAGAATTTTTCGGTGCTCAGTTTGCACAAGCTGACCCCGCCTGCCACTCGCGCCATCTTGGAGGCCGGCGAAGTTATGTTGAACGGCGTCATCGGCCCTGGCCACGTGACGACTATCATCGGCAGCGGCGCCTGGATGTTTCTGCCCGCGGACTATGGTGTGCCGGTGGCTGTGGCCGGATTCGAGCCTCTGGACATTCTCTGCGCCGTGGCCGACTTGGTAGACATGGTTGAGCAGGGGCAGCCGGCCGTGTCCAACGCATACAGTCGCAGCGTGACCCGCCAGGGCAATCGTCGAGCCCTGGAGGTGATGGATCGCGTATTTGAGGTATGCGCTGCCGAGTGGCGCGGTCTGGGCCAGGTGCCTGCCAGTGGTCTGTGCATCCGCCCCGAGTTCGCCCGGTTTGACGTGGCTCAGCTCTTTGAGGTGGACCCCGGCCCAACTCGGGAACACCGGGGTTGCCTGTGCGGGGATGTGCTGCGCGGCACCATCGCTCCGCCGGAGTGTCCACTATTCGGCAAAGCTTGTACTCCCACTCGGCCTATCGGCCCCTGCATGGTTTCAGCGGAGGGCGCTTGTGCTGCATATCACCAGTATGGGGACAGTCTGCCATGACCGACGACGTGATTCTGCTGGCCCACGGTTCCGGCGGCAAGCTGAGCCATGACTTGGTCGAGCGCCTCTTCCTTCGCTGTTTTGACAACCCCATTCTCCTCCCACTCGACGACGCCGCCATGATAGAAGTGTCCAACACCCGATTGGCTTTCTCTACTGACAGCTATGTCGTCCATCCCCTCTTTTTCCCCGGTGGCGACATCGGCAAGCTGGCCATTTGCGGCACGGTGAACGACGTGAGCATGAGCGGCGCAAAGCCCTTGTGGCTCAGCGTCGGCTTTATCATCGAGGAGGGCCTGCCCCTGGCTGACCTGGAGCGCATCGTCGCTTCGATGGCCGCCACGGCGGAGCAGGCCGGCGTGCAGGTCGTGGCTGGTGACACCAAAGTCGTGGACCGAGGCAGCGCCGACAAGATGTTCATCACCACGTCGGGGGTCGGCTTGGTGCCGCCTGGCATCGAGATCGCCGGCGACCGCGCCCGGCCCGGCGACGTTGTACTCCTCAGCGGCGCCATCGGCGACCACGGCATGACGATCATGACCCAGCGGGAGGGTTTGCAGTTCGACAGCTCGCTGGTCAGCGACTGCGCGCCCCTCAACGGGCTCGTCGCCGGCTTGCTGGACGCCGTGCCAGCCGGTGCAGTCCGCTGTCTGCGCGACCCGACCCGGGGAGGGCTGGCAACGGTTCTCAACGAGCTGGCAGCGCGCTCGAGGGTGGGCATCGCGATTGAGGAGACGGCCGTACCGGTGCGTGAGGCGGTGCGCGGCGCCTGCGAACTGTTGGGCTTGGACCCACTATATGTGGCCAACGAGGGCAAGCTGGTAGCCGTCGTCGCGCCGGAGGCGGCTGAAACAGCCCTGGCAGCCCTTCAGGCCCACGAGTATGGGCGGGAAGCGGCCGCCATCGGTCGGGTGACGGCGGAGCATCCGAGCCGCGTGGTGCTGCGCACGGTGTTCGGCGCTCGCCGCGTGGTGGGCATGCTGGTCGGGGAGCAGCTTCCGCGCATTTGCTAAAGAGGGGGATGAAGCACGCCAACCTGCAGATCATACTGTCCGGCAGGAGGATTCCCCTCGGGCTTGCTCGGCCTGCTCGTGACGCCGGACTAGCGCACTTCCACCGGCCCAAGCTCCACGCTGTCGCCATTCCCCGCCACCGGCAGGCGCTCACCGGTCTCCAGTCGGTACAGGCCCACCCGCAGGCGATAGTCACCCGGCGGTAGATCCGGCGGCAGGGAGAGCGCGTGCTCGTCGGTTGCTACCTCATCCGTGTCCCAGACAGACGTAGGATAGGTGCCATCCCGTGGCTGGCCGTCGTGTTGCGCGATGAGATTGCCGGCGGCGTCGAGCAGGTGGACAAAGACGACGTAATCGGCCGTGGGAGGTTCGAGACAGCGCCAGTGCAATGTGACGGCGAGGGTCTCCTCCTGATGGGTCGTGTCGTAACCCAGCAGTTCGATCTGACCGGCAAAGTCGGCTCTGGCAGGATGGCTGATGGGACCCGGCTCGGTCTGCAGGCTGGTTTTGACGCCCACTGTGCCGACGATAAAGGGCTCGCCGAGTGGGATCAGTGTCCCATCATCTGAAAACGCATACATGCCCACCAGCAGCTGATAGACGCCCGGCGGCGCATCGGCGGGTACGGGTAGGTGGTGTTCGTCGCGCAGACGCTCGTCTGGCTGCCAGAGGGTCGTCGGGTAGTATACGCCGCCTGGCTGTCGGTCGCTCTGCGCTACCTTTTGCCCCGTCGCGTCTAGCAGGTGAACAAAGGTGTGGTACTCGGCATCCAACGGGCGCAGCGACTCCCAGTAGAGGTCAACGCGTAACGTCTCGCCGGGATGCGGGCTGCGCGGCGAACGGTCGTAGCCAGCCAGCGCCACAGCGTCGGCCAGCTGGGCGCCGCTGGAATAAGCCGGTTCCCCCTCGATTGCTGGGCCAAGCACCCTCCAGAGTTTCCCTTCGGCCTTTAGCGCAACCTTTACCTCAACCCCCGTCATCTCCTTGATGAGGTACACCGGCCGACCGGTGCTCATCGCTAGGTCCAAGACGTGGCCTAGGGTGGGGTATTCGGGTGTGATGAGGGGAAAGAGGCCCAGCAGGTCGGTTCGTCGGCCATCCACGTACTGAAAGTACCACAGGGGCATGATATTGTTCCGGTCGTTGCTGACCAGCACGGCATCGGGCGGCAGCGG
>JASFTJ010000412.1:0-3616 GCA_050053615.1 Anaerolineae bacterium
AGAAGACCGAATGATCGTTGATACTCTCACTGCTCTCATTGGAAACACACCGATGCTGCGGCTCAATCGCTTGACTGCTGGCTCTGACACCCATGGGGCAGAGATCCTGGCCAAGTTGGAGATGTTCAATCCCTACAGCCTTAAGGATCGACCTGCCCTGTACATGATCAAGGAGGCAGAGCGGTCGGGGCAACTCAAGCCCGGCAGCACAATCGTCGAGGCCAGCAGCGGAAACGCAGGCATCGCCATGACGTACATCGGCCGCCTGAAGGGCTACCACGTCGTCATCTGTATGTCAGAGTTGATGAGTGACGAGCACAAGCAGTTGCTCAGCGCCTTGGGCGCCGAGCTGGTGCTTACCCCTGCCGAACTGGGCATCCGCGGGTCGCGGGAACGGGCCCGTGACCTGGCGGACAGGCTGCCAGACGCGTTCTATATGGAGCAGCATCACAACCCGGCCAATGCCCAGAGCCATTTCGAGACCACAGCCGAGGAAATTTGGCGCGATACCGAAGGGCGAATAGACTTTTTTGTCCATGGCTTGGGATCGTGTGGCACGATGACTGGGGTGGCCCGGGCGCTCAAGGAGCGCAAACCCTCGCTGTGCACCATCGGCTACGAACCGGAGGGCGCTGCCTTGATGTCGCAGGGGGAATTCCAGGCCCACCGGCTACTAGGCATTGGCCCGGGCTTTGTGCCCGCTCTCTTTGACCGCGAATTGATGGACGAAATCGTCACCGTCCGCGTGGAGGATGCCTTTGCCACGTGCCGCGAGATTGCCGCCAAAGAAGGATTCCTCGTGGGCATCACCTCCGGCGCGTCGGCGCACGTGGCTCTAGAGTTGGCTCGCCGTCCAGAGAACGCAGGAAAAACCATTGTCATCATCTTTGCCGATACGGGTCAGGGCTATCTGAGCGTGGAGGGGTTCTTCTAGACAGACAACGTACCAGCACCCCCAGAAGCCCTATGGCCCCCCGCCACGAGAAGCGTGTAAATTTGACAAAGTTGGTCCAGTATGGTACACTTTTCGACACCCCTCCCCCTAGGGGGAGGGGTGTCCTGTACCGGTGTGGGGCAGTATACCCTGCCTGTTTCGATGGTTGTGGACGTAGCATCCTGAGTTTGTCGAAGGGTGGGAGGCATTCCAGTAGGGAGTGTGGGGTATGGCCGAGGAATACAAGCAGGGCATTCTCAACCGGCTAAAGAGCATCGAAGGCCACGTGCGCGGCGTCCGGCGTATGGTCGATGGAGATGCCTACTGCATCGACATCATCAACCAGAACCTGGCTGTGCAGCGAGCGCTGGAAAGAGTAAACAGACTGATCCTGGAGCGACATCTGCAAACGTGTGTCACCACGGCCATCCGGGGTGATGATCTGACCGAGCGAGAGCGGGTCATTGACGAGATTATGCAAGTATTCGAGACGACGGGCAAGATGTGAACATCAATCCAGAAAGGAAAACAGCAAATGGAGACAATTACACTGAGCATTCCAAATATTAGCTGCCACCACTGCGTTATGACCATCAAGCGCGAGAGTGGCTTTGTGGACGGCGTCGAGTTTGTGGGCGGCGATGTAGAGGGCAAAGAAGCCACGTTCCAGGTCGAGGACGACGGGGCGCTGGCGTCGCTCAAGGAAACTTTGGCCGAGGCCGGCTACCCCAGTCGGTAACTTGGTGGATTGGGGGAAGCCCCCGATATACCAAGTACCAACCTACCATACCATCATGACGGAGAAGAAACAAACAAGCCTGCCCGTCACGGGCATGACCTGCGCCAACTGTTCGCTGACCATCGAGCGGAACCTGAGACGTCTCGACGGCGTCGAAAACGCAGCCGTGAACCTGGCGACCGAGAAGGCGTCGATCGTCTATGACCCCTCGCTTGTCAAAGAGGCTGACTTTCTTGCGCTCATCCGCGACATCGGGTATGATGTTGCGACAGCCAAGACCGAGTTGCCCATCACCGGAATGACGTGCGCGAATTGTGCGAATACCATTGAACGTACGCTGAAGCGACTGGAGGGGGTGGTTGAGGCCAGCGTGAACTTTGCCAACGAGCGGGCCACCGTCGAATATCTGCCGGGCGTCGTCAGCCTGGCGGCCATCCAGCAAGCCATTCGCGACGTGGGCTATGATGTGATTCAGCCGAGCGAAGGTGCCGAAGGCAGAACAGCTGAGGATGTCGAGCGCGCTGCCCGTGAGGCAGAGATCCGCGATCAGACCCGCAAGTTCTGGGTCGGCGTCGTCTTTGCCCTGCCGCTCTTTGTGATGAGCATGGCTCGCGATTTTGGACTGCTGGGCGACTGGGCGCACGCAGCGTGGGTCAACTGGGCCTTTTTGGTCCTGGCCACGCCGGTGCAGTTCTACGTCGGCTGGGACTATTACGTCGGTGGCTTTAAGAGCCTGCGGGCCGGGTCGGCCAACATGGACGTGTTGGTGGCCATGGGCTCGTCGGCTGCGTACTTTTACAGTGTAGCCGTACTGCTCTTTTCGGGTGTCGGCGACCACGTCTATTTCGAGACGTCGGCCGTGATCATCACTCTCATCAAGCTGGGCAAAATGCTGGAGGCGCGGGCCAAGGGCCAGACATCAGAGGCGATCAAAAAGCTGATGGGTCTCCGGCCCAAGACGGCCCGCGTGATTCGCCCCTCGGCGGCGCCCGGGACAGACAACGGCCAGGAAATGGATGTGCCCATCGAATCGGTCCGGTTGGGTGATGTGGTCATCGTCCGACCTGGTGAGCGGCTGCCCGTGGACGGCGTGGTCATCGAGGGGCGCTCGGCCGTGGATGAGTCGATGCTCACCGGCGAGAGTCTGCCGGTCGACAAAAGACCGGGCAGCGAGGTGGTCGGCGGAACGATCAATAAGCAAGGCCTGCTCAAGTTTGAGGCGACGCGGGTCGGCGCCCAGACGGCGCTGGCTCAGATCATCCGTCTGGTGGAGGAGGCGCAGGGTTCGAAAGCGCCCATCCAGCGCCTTGCCGACCGGGTGTCGGGCGTGTTCGTGCCGGTGGTCATTGCCGTGGCGATGGTTACGTTCCTGGCTTGGCTCATCCTCGGCGGCGTGGGCTTTACGCAGAGCATGATCTATATGGTCGCCGTGCTGGTCATTGCCTGCCCTTGCGCCCTGGGTCTGGCCACGCCGACAGCCATCATGGTCGGCACGGGCAGGGGGGCCGAGAACGGCATCCTGTTCAAGAACAGCGAGGCGCTGGAGCGCGCCCACGAGCTGGCGACGGTGGTGTTGGACAAGACGGGGACGATTACGCAGGGCGAACCCGCGGTCACGGATGTGATACCTGGAAACCAGCGAATCGAGGATCGGGAGTCGGTGCTGCGGCTGGCTGCTTCGGCAGAACGGGGTTCGGAGCATCCGCTGGGCCAGGCCATCGTTCGGGCGGCGGAGGTCGAGGGCCTGGCGCTGAGCGACCCGGAAGGGTTCGAAGCGATCGCTGGTCAAGGCATTGCGGCCACGGTGGAGGGTCGGTCGGTGCTGGTCGGCTCGCGGCGCTTGCTGGAGAGCCATGACGTGGCTCTCAACGGATTCGATGTGTCGCTGGTGCGGTTGGAGGATGAGGCCAAGACGGCCATGTTGGTGGCTGTGGACGGCGAAG
>JASFTJ010000413.1:0-3607 GCA_050053615.1 Anaerolineae bacterium
TGATGAGCAAGTCCTTGCTCTGCTGCAACTGGTGCACCGAGGAAGGCATGGCCCGCCGGTAGGTCACGCCCGGCAGCGCCTGCACTCCCTCAAGATAGGCCTCGAAATCCTTGCCAAAGGCCCGCAGGTCCATGTGAAAGACGGTCACCTCCAGCTCAGGGTCCAGCTGCTTGGCCAGGGCCACTTGCTTGGCCGTGTACATGCAGCAGGCCGAGGAGCAGTGCCCCGCGCCGCACAGGCTGTCCCGCGAGCCGACGCAGTGCACAAAGGCGACTTTCTTGGGCTTTTCACCATCCGAGGGGCGCGCCACGTGGGCCACGCTCGAGCCGGCCAGACTGACCATGCGCTCGAACTCTAGCGCCGACAGCACGTTGTCATAGACCCGGTAGCCGTACTCGCCCTTGACCCGGGCATCAAACGGCGCAAAGCCCGGCGTCAAGAGCACCGCGCCGACCTCCAACTGCTCCTCGCGGTCGGCCATGTCCAGGTCGATGGCGCCGGTGGGACAGGCGTCGACGCAGGCCCCGCAGCGGGTGCAAACCTCCATATCGATGAGCCAGGTGTCGGGCACGGCCCGCAGCCCGGCCGGCCGATAGATGGCTTTGACCGGGCTCACCCAACCCTCGTGGTCGTGGGGCCGGGCTTCGGGGCAGACGGCGGCGCACTCGCCACAGCCGGTGCAGCGGTCGGCGTCCACGTAGCGGGCTTTGTGGCGGACGGTAACCCGGTATCGGCTATCGGGCACCGGGTATCCTGATTTCCTGATTCCCTGATTTCCCGATACCGCCACGACCTCGGCGTAGGGCAGCAGGCGCACCCCTTCCCTCGCCTCACACTCCAGCGTCGGGCAGAAGGCCGGCTGGTGGGGCAGCATCAGGCACAGGCCGCACGAGTTGGTGGGAAAGGTGTGGTCCAGCAGGTGCATCGAGCCGCCGATGGCCGGCGCCGCGTCCAAGAGTTGAGCGCGGTGGCCCAGCTCCGCCAGGTGCATGGCCGCCGCCATCCCGGCGATGCCGGCGCCCACTATCAGAACGTCGTTGTTCGTCACTCGCGATTCGTCATTCATGGCTACACAATTCCGTGCTGCTTCAACAACGGCCTGGGGTCGACCAAATGCTTGCCCAGCACCTTTTTCATGGACGGTCCCTGCTGGGCCGTCCACAGCCCATAGGCCAGGGCCATCAGCTCGGTGAAGTAGAAAATCGGCACCGGCTCGTAGCCCGGCTTGGCCGGCCGCGGAATCGGCGGGCCGTCGCGATACAATTGCCGGCCATCGACGTTGGCCATGCACATCGGGCAGGCAGTGACCATGGCGTCGGCCCCCGCCTCCCGGGCCGCCCGGGCCAGCTTGTCCACCAGGTGGACCACCACGTCGCTGCGGTTCAGCGTCAGGCTGCCGCCGCAACAATCGACGCCATAGCTCCAGGGCACCGCCTCGGCGCCCATCAGCTCCAGGACATAGTCCATGCTCTGCGGATGCTCCGGGTCGTCCCAGCGTTGCGTATACTCCGGCGGGCGGATCAGCAGGCAGCCATAGTAGCTGACCACCTTCAGCCCCGCCAAGGGTTTGACCACCTTGGCCCGCAACTCCTCCCTGGAGAGGTCGTTGGCCATGATGTCCAGCAGGTTGCGGGGACGCACCCGACCCTCGTACGCAAAGCCCAGCACCGACTCGATGTTGGCCCGAAAGGCTTTGTCTTCCTGGAGGGCCAGGTCGGCGGCCGCGATGCGCGAATAACAGGCGGCGCAGGGAATCGCCAGGTCATCCAAGCCGACCTCTTGTGCTTTGGCCAGGTTGCGGGTAGGCAGGGCCAGGAAGAGGGTGTGGTCCATGCTGTGGGCCGACGACGCCCCGCAGCAGTTCCAGTCGGGTATCTCGACCATCTCCAGGTCCAGCGCCTCGCAGACCAACTCGGTGCTGACGCCGAATTCCACCCCTGTCGAATGCAATGTGCAGCCCGGATAGAATGCGTACTGTCTCGCCATCGTCACCTCAAATCGAGTATCAGGTACCCGGTACCCGATCCTCTGATTCCTGATTTCCTGATTCCCGCTCCCTGACTTCAAACAACGCCTTCACTTCGTCGATGCCCTCGATGCGCTTCGGCAGCGGGTGAATCTTGCCCTTGAGGAACATGACCAGGCCCATGTCCAGGTTGTTCAGCAGGTTGTCGCCGCTGGTCAGCTTGTGCTGGACGATCATGCTCAGTTCGTGCAGGCGCCCCCACCAGCGGATGCTGTCCAGGAAGGCGACGTGCAGCCGATGCACCGAGCGCTCGGCGGGCGTGACTCCCTCGGCCAGGGCCACCTGGCGCAGGGCGTCGATGACCGCCCCGGCGTGGATCTCGTTGGGGCAGCGGGTACCGCAAGTCTCGCAGCCGATGCACAGCCAGATGGCCGAGCTGTTCAGCAAGGCCGCTTTCTGGCCCAGCTGGACCATGCGCAAGAGCTGCGCCGGCGTGTACTCCATGAACTCCCCCGCCGGACAGCCAGCCGAACAGCGCAGACAGTAGTAGCAGCGGCGCACGTTCTGCTGACTCAGCTCGCTCACTTGTTCGATGAAACTCAAATCGGGCTGCATTATGCCCCCCCGCTACAAATAGGCTTCCATCATCGACAGAATCTGCCGGTTGGTCAGGTTTCGCACCTGGCAGGCCTTGTTGGGGCAGATCATCGTGCACGCCCCGCAGCCCTGGCATAGGGCCGTATTGACCACGGCGATGTGCCGCCAGTCATGCATCTCCCGCGCGTCGTAGGGGCAAGCCGGGATGCACAGCCCGCAGCCCGAGCAGAGCTCCTCGTCCACGTAGGCAACCGTTGGCTCAGCGACCATCTGCCGCTGGGAAAAGAGGCTCAGCACCTTGGACGCCGCACCGCTGGCTTCTGCCACCGTCTCGGGGATGTCCTTGGGGAACTGGGCCGCGCCGGCTAGGAACACGCCAGCGGTCAGACTCTCAACTGGGCGCAGCTTGGGATGGGCCTCGCTGAAGAAACCTTGCTCGTCGGTGCCGACCCGCAACCGTTGACCCAGCTCGACCGAATCGGCGCGGGGCACCGTGGCTGTGGCCAGCACCACCAGGTCGGCCTCGACCTCCAGGGGTAGGCCCGTTAGCGTGTCCGCACCCCAAACCGTCACGCGCCCATTTTCCTGGAACACCTTCGACGCTTTGCCCCGCACATAGAGCACGTCGTGCTCTTCCATGGCTTGCTGGACAAACTCCTCGTAGCCCTTGCCCTGGCTACGGATGTCGATGTAGAACACCGTTGCCTGGCCACCGGACACTTGCTGCTTGTAGGCCATTGACTGCTTGGCGACGTACATACAGCACACCTTGGAGCAGTAGGGCATGTGCAGCTCCGGGTCGCGGGAGCCGGCGCATTGCACCCAGACAACCTCCTTGGGCACCTGCCCGTTGGAGGGGCGGCGAATCTGGCCGCCGGTCGGGCCGTCAGGCTGCAGCATCTCTTCAAACTGCAAGCCGTCGATCACGTCGGGATAACGCCCGCCGCCGTACTCGCCCAGGTGCTCCTGGCCGTACAGGTCGTACCCTGTCGCCACCACGATGGCTCCAATATCAAAGGTGTACGGCACCCGATTCCCCGACTC
>JASFTJ010000414.1:0-3602 GCA_050053615.1 Anaerolineae bacterium
CGGAAACAAGGGCGTCATCAGCCGAGTGGTGCCTATCGAAGATATGCCCTTCCTGCTCGATGGGACGTCGGTTGAGTTGATCCTCAATCCCTTGGGCGTTCCAGCCCGCATGAACATCGGTCAGGTCTTGGAGACGCACCTGGGCTGGGCGGCCGACCGATTGGGATTCAAGGCCATCTCGCCTGTTTTTGATGGGGCTGATGAGGAAGAGATCCAGGCCGAGCTGGCTCGTGCCTGGCTGATGGATCGAGCCTGGGAGGATGTCATCGAACAAGCTGGGGCTTGGGCTCGCCAGGTCGAGTTGGAAACAGATAGATTTTCCCACGACGAGATCTTGATTTTCTACCTGTTGGAGTGGCTAGCAGACAAAGGCTATGACCATGAGAAACTGGGCCGGGATCGCAAGTACGCTCGCCAAGCGGTCCTGCAGGAATGGTTGCGCGAGCGGGGTTACGAACCGGAAGAGTTGATCGCCTTTGACCTGGAACCTCGCCCTATGAAAGATCGCACCAAGAGACGGGAGCGGGTCAGAATTGTTTGCCTGCGAGAGTGGATCCGATACGTCCATGAGATTCTGGAAAAGCTCGATCAGCCCTGGCCGGAAGAACTGCCCGTCGAGCCCCAAGACGACAAAGTGTCCCTGACGGCGATCCGCGTCAGCAAGCGAACCGGTTATCCTATGCCCATTTCCGGCAAGGTGATCCTCTACGATGGCAAGACAGGCGAACCCTTTGACCAACCGGTCACCGTCGGCATCATCACCATGAACAAGCTGGCTCACCTGGTGGAGGACAAGGTCCATGCCCGATCCACTGGACCTTACTCGCTGGTGACACAGCAGCCGTTGGGTGGCAAGGCCCAGTTCGGCGGCCAACGGTTTGGCGAGATGGAGGTCTGGGCGTTGGAGGCCTATGGCGCCGCCTACACCCTGCAGGAGATGCTGACTGTCAAGTCCGATGATGTGACAGGTCGGGTCAAGACCTATGAGGCTATCGTCAAGGGCGAAAAGATCGCCGAGCCGGGTGTGCCCGAATCGTTCCGCGTGCTGGTTAAAGAGCTCCAGTCCTTGGGCCTCTCGGTGGAAGCGGTGAACGAGGAAAAGGACAAGTACCGCTTTGGCAAAGAAGAGGAAGAGGAGAAACTTCCCGACCTGGGCATGGGTCTGGAGTTGATGGACGGTATGTAATCCAGGTTGCAGGCGATACACGCAAGAGGGGTGGCGTTTTGCCACCCCTCTTTTCTTTCGTTGCCCTCTTTTCCTGGCAGCCCTCTATTCGATGCGACCAGGGGCAAGGGCCCCGCTGCTGATAAGCGAATGTAGCGGTCTAGTCCAGCGGAATGGTCTTGTCTACAGTATGGGTCGCGCCGTCAATCACCGTCAGGTCCCGACTTTCGGCATTGCCCACATAGATGTAGTTGCGCAAAACGTCCACGTCCACCCCCTGCGGATAGTCGCCCACCGCCAGATCCATAATCCATTGGATGTTGGCCGGGTCGGCGTCGTCCTGGATGATGCTCACCGTGTCGTTGTCGGCGTTGGTGACATAGACGTAGCCGGTGAGCGGGTTGAGGGCGATTCCCTCCTCGGCGCCTTGCCCTACGCCTATCTCCTTGATCCAACCGGCATTGGCCCAGTCAAGGAGGAAAACCCAGCGGCCCCTTTCCAGGATCCATCGCCCCCTGCTCCACTGGATGCTGTACGGATCGAGCACCACGACCAGGTTGTCGTCGGCGGCGGTGACAAAGAGGTGTTGAGTGGTGGGATTCCAAGCGACTACGTAGGGCACGCGTGGCGGATCCAGCTTGAACACCTGTGGATCGTGGTCTGGCAGGTAGGCATCCTGGATGGCGATGAGTCCAGCGTCCCGGGCGGCGATAAAGAGCTTTTCCTGTTCCGTATCGACGTCAATGCCGTAGCGCCCCTGGGTGGCGTGCAGCCGCGAGTAGTAGTAGAGGAAGGTATCGGTCTGGCTGTTGATAGCAGCCGCGCCGTTGTCGCTCTCCAGGTGATTGGTGACATACACCCGCGCGTCGCCCGAGTCAGCGGCTGCCTTGCACGCTTGCGCCCCGACATAGATGTCGGTCAAGCGTGTGTGATCGCTACCCCGGATGGCCGTGAGCGTCCAGGAATCAAAGTTGGCAGCATAGATCTTGTTCGTGGTGGTCACCACGGCCAGCCCCAGCGGATGGTCGCCTACGGGGATGGTGGCGACGATGCTGCCGCTGCCAGTCGGGTCCACGGCGAACACCGCATCCAGTTGTGGACTGGCAATGTACACACGGTTGGTCTCGGGGTTGACCGCCACATCGGAGACATATGCCACCTCGGGCGGGGGAGGAGGCGGCGGTTCCGGCGGCGTGTAGCCCTTTATGATCAAGGGCAGGTAGACTTGTCTAGGTGCTCCTTCGCAAATGGGCGTGTCGTCATACGAGACATTGTCGGGGGGATACAGGTCCTCCTCAGCAGCGCCGATACGCACTTGGTCCTCGATGCGCAGATCGAGTGGGGCCGTGTCTACTTGCACCGCAAAGTGGGCCACGCCGCCCGTGTCAGGCCCCAGGGTTCCCAAGCTACGCGTGCACGTGTCGCCGACACAGGTCCAGTCATATCCCATGTAGCTGGTATGGTCTGGCACCGTCTCGGTGAGCACGACCTGCGTGGCAGGTACCAGTCCGGTATTAACGTAACCGATGGTGTAGGTGATCCATTCGCCGGGAACCACGCACAGCCGCTGCTCCTGGTTCTCGGGTGCGATCCCCAGCATTTCATACACCCAGTCGTCCGCAGTCGTTGTCGGTCCTACGTTGTCGTTCAGGACCACCACCAGGTCCGGCAGGCACTCAAAGACACTGGTGAGGGTAAAGACATTGTTCGTCGGATCGATGTCTCCACTGACAGCATGATCGGCCACATGTACGACATTGGTGAGCACAATGGGACAATCGAGGGCGCTCCTGTCCAATTTCACAGGCAAGGATAGCTGCATGGTTTCTGAAGGGACCAGGGTTCCCACGGCGTATGTGCACTCGCCGCCGGCGCAAGTCCAGACACTGCCCTCGTAGGTGGCTTCGGCCGGCAGCACGTCGGTCAGGACGGCGTCGGTGGCCGTGATCTGTCCCACATTGGACACAGTGACAGTATACTCGATGAAATAATCCTTGTTCGGGCCAACAGTCAGTCCGTCAACCGTCTTGCTCACGGCTAGGTCCAAGTAGGTCTGGAGTGTCAAGACAGCGGTGAAGGACAATGTGGCGCATCCATCGTCGGCCAGAAATTCCACGTCGCCGGGAGTGGTGCCAGCCGTGTAGGTCGATGTCCCCTGACCACTGCTGAGGGTGAGCAGCGAGGGGAACAGGCTTCCTTCGCTCGCAGAGACGTTGACCGTATAGCCATCAGGCACAGCATGGCCTATGCCGTCTATCATGGTTAGGGTCAGATCGGCTGTGCTGGCGCCGTCAGCAGGCAGTTCGTCCGGCACGAGGGATACATCCATCTCGATCCAAGGGTCAAAGTCCACCAGGCCATCTATCTCACTGGCGCCGGGATTATTGGTGCCAAACCAGTTGCCTTCAGCCGTCAGAGTCGTGCCCCACAAGTTCTG
>JASFTJ010000415.1:0-3596 GCA_050053615.1 Anaerolineae bacterium
CGGTTTTCCAGGTTTCTTCCGCCATAGGGTACGTTTGTCCTCCTTGACAAGGAAATGTGTTAGTTCTGTCGTTCCATCGGCAGATTAGAAGCGGATAAGCGGATGGAGTCTATCCATTAATCCGCTTCCTATCCGCTGCCGCCGCCTATGCCAGCGATGGTCATTCGGGCATGTTCGTGACTCGTGATGCGTGACACGTGACGGACTTCTCACGAATCACGCTATAGATCCAGCTTGGCCAGCACGTCCTTGGTCGCCGCCGGCAGGTCGCCAAAGGCATCGACCACCGTCGCGCCGACGGAGCGCAGGCGGTCGACTTTGCCTTCGTAGGTGCCGCGCCCGCCCTCGATGATGGCCCCGGCGTGGCTAAAGCGCGTGCCGCTCTTGGCCGCCTTGCCGCCGATGTAGGCGATGACCGGCTTGGTCACTTCGCCGGCCTCGATCAGATCCGCTACTCGCTCTTCCTGGCTGCCGCCGATCTCGCCGAACATGACGATGGCCTTGGTCTCGGGGTCCTGCTGGAAGAGCTGGACGATGTCGGGGTGGGGCAGGCCGATGACGGCGTCGCCGCCGACGTGGACCAGTGTCGTGGCGCCGATGCCGGCCTGGGCGAGGTAGTAGGCCGTGCTGGAGGTCATGCCCCCACTGCGCGAGGTGACGCCCACCGGCCCGGGGAAAAACCAGGCCCGCGCCGAGGAGGCCCGCCCGCCGATCATGCCCACCACCGCCTTGCCGGGGCTGAGCACGCCCAGGCAGTTCGGCCCGGTGAACCGGGCGCCGGTCTCCTTGGCTGCCTTGGAGATAGCCAGCACGTCCCAGATGGGCACCCGGTCGGGGATGATGACCAGCAGCTTGACGCCGGCGTAAATCGCCTCCAGCGCCGCTGACTTGACGATGGGCGCCGGGATGTAGAGCACCGAGACGTCGATGGGGCCGGCCTGCTCCCAGGCTTCTTTGATGGTGTCAAAGACGGGCACACCTTCGACCTCCTGGCCGCCCTTGCCCGGCGTCACGCCGGCGACGACCTGGGTGCCGTATTCGCGCATCAATTTGGTTCTTGCCATGCCCTCGCGCCCGGTGATGCCCTGGACGAGGACTCGTTTCGTTTGGTCTATGAGAATGGACATAAGTTATTCCTCACTTGTATTGCGTGTAGGGCGAGTTTCAAAATGGCCCTATGAGTAGCTCTACGGCACGCTGCATTCGCCCCGGTAGAAGGTCTTCTCGGACGCGACACCGTGTGGGGCGCGTTTTCAACTGGCCTTACGGCTTGGGCGTTCCCGGCCCGCATTCGCCGCGGTAAAAGGCCCACTCTTCACACTCGGTGCCGTCGGGAAAGATGCAGTAGCCGACCTGACCGCCCTCTGCTTCGCGGATCTCCAACTCGTAGCCTTGTTCCTTGCAGTAGACCGAGGCCGGGTTGGCCATGTCCAGCGGCGACTCAAAGGTCGTGTCGTCCGTCAGCTCCGGCGGTTTCACCTTCGGAGGGAGATCCGTCGGGGTCGGTTCTGCGCCGCAGGCTGCTGTGAGCATCACCCCAAGAATCAACACAACCAGTACCAACCGTTTCATGAGCTTTCCTCCAACCTAAAATCGTCAATCGTCGATCGTCAATCATCCAGGCCAGGAATCGGCAGCTCGATCTTGCCGCCGCCCGCGCCCTGGAAGAAACAATCCACTTCGCAAGCCAGGCACTCAATGCAGCGCCCTTTCTGCGCTTCCTCGCGCGTGATGTTCAGCTCCGGCAGCCCTTCGTCGTTCAGCGACAATATCTGCCGGGCGCACTCTTGGACGCAGACCTTGCTGTCGCACGTCGCGCAGACGCTGTGATCGTAGGTGATAGTGCCGCCGGTGACCGTCTCGAATTGGTACAGGCGTGGCTTGCCGATGCGCTGCGGCTCGGGGCGTGGTTGGGGCTCGACCTGCCGGCCCTCGCGGATCAGCGTGTGCAGCCGCCCGGCGCAAAAGTCGGGCGAGTCGTCCTTCTTGTAGCCCTCCACTGGGGCCGGGACCCAGCCGTTGAGCCACTCCAGGATGGTCACCGCCTTGTCCTCGCTGTTGCCACCCAGCCGGATGACCACGGGCACGTCGATCTGTTCTTCTAGAAATGCCTTGACCAGGCCTCGCGCCGAGTGGAACTGCTCTTGGCTGGCTACACCCGAACCGGAGCCAAAGTAGCCGTCCACCGGCCCAGAAGCCAACACGATGCGCGCCGCGCGGTAGACCTTGCTGGCTGGTGGGTTGCCGCTGGTATCGACGAACGTCGCCAGCTTGTAGCCTTGGCGCAGCACGGCGTCCATGCTCATCATCGAGCCGCCGCCGCCTGCCCCGTGAAAGCCGACATAGCCCTCGCCTTTTTCAAAATCCTCGGCCATCTGGATAAAGTAAAACGTGCCGCGATAGTCGCCGGCCTCGACGTCGTAGGCGAGTTTCTCCAACTCGGTCGGCGGGCGGTCGTACTCGCGGGCGATGGCAATGCCCAGGTCCTTGTGGCGGAATACGCCGTAATCGTCCACGGTGATGCGGCAGTCGGCGGCCAGGAGGCTGCCGTCAGTCAGCTGCACCAGGGGGTTGATCTCGGCGGCGCGGGCGTCGTACGCCTGAGCCACGCGGAATAGGTTCGTCAGCACGCCGCCCAAACGCAGCAACAGCTTGCCCCTGATGCCGGTCTGGCGCGCCAGGTCCCGCGCCTGAAAGTCGAACAGGCCGCTGTCCACGTCCACGTGCATCCGGGCCACTTTGTCGGGATGGGCGGCGGCGATCTCTTCGATGCCGGTACCGCCCACGCTGGAAAAGAGGAGTACCGGCTGCTGGGCTGCGTCGTCGATAATGATCCCGGCATAGAACTCGCGGGCGATGTCGACCCGTTCCTCGACCAGCACCTGGTCTACGACAAAGTTTTTGATTTTTGTACCTAGCATATGCCGGGCGGCCTCCTCGGCCTGGGCGGGATTGCTCGCTTTCTTGATGCCGCCCATTGCGGCTCGGCCCGTGACCCAGGCCTGGGCCTTGACCATCGTCTCGCCGCCCAGCTCCTCGGCGATCTGACGCGCCTCGTCGGGCGTCCGCGCCACGCCGCCTTTGGGAATGGGAATCTTGAATTGTGTCAGCAATTCTTTGCCTTGGTATTCGTGCAGTCTAGCCATTGCTTCCTCCAATGCACAAGGCATAAGGCGCAAGGCTCAATTGTGCCTTGCGCCTTGTACCTTTACAGGTCGTACTCGATGCCCAGGTCAGCCGCGATCTGCTTCAAGCTGGCTTCGACCTTGGCCCCCAGGGGAATGCCGTCGACAGAGCGGCGCTCGTATTCCTCGAACTCTTTTTCGCCGTGGACATAGATGCGCGACGCGCCCTCGGCCAGATCGCCGCCCTTCAACTCGCGAACAAGCTGGTCCATGTCGGCTTTGAACGCCTCCGGCTCGCGGAAGGCGTCCACCCGCCAGGCGCCGAAAAAGTGACCCAGGTTCGCGGGCAGCGGCTGGCTCTCGGCATCCTTGGGGTAGACGTGGGTCAGAAACGCTGCGCCGGGGAGCACCGCCGACAGAATCTCGACCATGAGCCCCATGCCGTAGCCCTTGTGGCCGCTCATCTCCTCG
>JASFTJ010000416.1:0-3586 GCA_050053615.1 Anaerolineae bacterium
ACCGAACGCTTTGAGGCCGGCGGGTTTCGTCGGGACCTATGTCGGGCCTATCTCTACCGCGCGCAGGTGGCCTTTCTGGCTGGAGAGCAGGAGGAAGCCCTGACTGACCTGGAAGGGGCGCTGGCTCTGGCCGATCAACTGGGCTTTGACCAGTTTTTGGTGGTAGACGGCCAGCAACTTCAACCCATGTTGCAGTATGCGGCTGAACAGGGAGTGCGGGAAGATGTCCTTCCCGATCTTTTGGCGCGGATCGAGGAACACCAGGCGCGGGCCAGGCGACGCCCGGAGCCAGTGGTCCAAGCGGAGCCTCCCCAAGCCTTGAGGATCTATGCCCTGGGGCTGCCCACGGTCGAACTGAACGGGGAAACCGTCCAATGGGCGACTTTGCAGAGCCGGGATCTCCTCTTCTGTTTGCTCCAATATAGCCAGGGCTTGCGCAAAGAAGAGGTGGGTACGATCTTTTGGCCAGACCACGATCCACACAAGCTCCACAATATCTTTCGCTCCACGTTGTACCGTTTGCGGCGGGCCCTTTTCCGGGAAAGTGTGGTGTATGAGCATGGAGACGAGTTGTACCTCTTTAATCGGGAGAGCGACTATTGGTTCGACGTCGAGGTCTTTGAGGATTTGCTGACCACAGCCGGGCAGGAAAAGGACGTGAGAAAAAAGATCCCCCTGCTGGAAGAGGCGTTGGGCTTGTACCAGGATGACTATCTGAAGGGGATCTATGATGACTGGTGCACACTGGAGCGGGAACGGTTGCGGGAATGCTACCTGACCGCCTTGGCCTCGCTGGCTGACCTGTACGCCGGGCGGGGACAACTGTCAAGGGCCATCGAACTGTACCAGCGCCTTCTGGCCCAGGATCCCTATCAGGAGGCAGCGCACCGGGAATTGATGCGCTGCTATCATCGCAAAGGCAACCGCGCCGCCGCCGTCCAGCAATATCAAGATTGCGTAGAGATCCTGCACGACGAATTAGGGTTGCATCCCATGCCCGAAACAGAGGCGCTGCGCCGGCGGCTCATCGGCTGAGCGCCTATCCCCAGGCTCAAACCCGGGCTGCCTCCGATGGGCAGCTTTTTTTGTGTTCGCGACACTCATTGCAGAACTTCGCCGGATATTGTCATATTATGTCTTGTTTTGGTGAACCATTTGGTGAATGCCATCTGTTACACTTTTGCTAGGATATTCAAGACATGAAAGGGGGAAGTTTGGAAATGGGTAAGCTCAAGCATCTGTGGTTCCGGTACGGCACGCCTCGCAATCTGAAGGTCCTGTACATCCTGATGGCTCTGACCGCTCTAGTCGTGGCCGGGGGGGCGCCGAGCACGGGCGGCGGCAACGGTGCGGCATCGCAAGGCTGGTCCACATTCTGACACTCCATGATCCTGGCGCTATCCGTCGTCCTGGGATTCGTCTTTAGCCTATTGCGCCATCGGGGCCGGGCCTTTGATCAGATCGCGGCCATTGCACTTCATTGGGTCCCACTCGCGTTGTTGGCTCTGGCCTTGCAGTGGTCGCTTCTCCGAGCTCCGGCTGGTCCTATCCAGGACTTTTGCGTCCAGCGTGTGCTTCTGGTGCTGTCACATTCGCTGCTGCTAGCGTTCGTCTGGCGCAACCGGCGGCAGGTCGGCGTCCTGATCTTGGGGCTGGGCGTGTTGTGCAATCTGGTTGTCATTGCGGCCAACGGTGGGCTCATGCCCATCATGCCAGAGACCTTGGTCCAGATCAACCCTGGCAGTGCGTTGGAACAGTGGACAGTTGGAACGCACTATGGCTATTCCAAGGACGTAATTCTGCTTCGAGAAGGGACCAGGTTCTGGATCCTGTCGGATGTCCTGGTGATCCCGCGACCCTTTCCTTGGCCTACAGCCTTCAGCTTGGGTGACTTGCTGATCGCGTTGGGTGTACTGGTTCTATTGCAAGGGCCTGGTACGTTGTCAGAGTCGATCCCAGCAGGAGTTCATCCCTCGTAGTTGTGTACGAGGTGCTCCTGCTGCCTCTATCTCCAGTCCCTCGGGATCTGGGGGGAGGGGGTGTTCCGGTGTGAATACAGAGGAACGAAAAGTGGATCTAGCTTCCATCATGTCAGTTACCTTACCTCCTGGGCGGCGCCTAGGATCGGTCAGGAGCATGGCGGTTACTCAATGAGAAAAGAGGAGGAGCATGGGGATGAAACACAAAGGCTTGAATCAATTGCTTTGTGCTGCTACTGTCAACGTCCGATTTCGTGACACTCTACTACGCGATCCAGCTCAGGCTTTGGCGACAGGGTACTTCGATCAGATCTTTTCCCTCACACAGGAGGAGAGAAGTTTGGTGACCGGGATCCAGGCCCGACGCTTGGAAGACTTTGCTGCGCAGGTTCACAGTTGGATCCAATCCAAGGGAAACGGACGGAACGGGCATAACGGCAACGGGAATGGCAACGGGAACGGCAAAGGACATCATCATGGGCGGTATCACGACATGGTAGATTTGTATCGTGCTCCGTGAGTGTAGAGCAATCCCCGCCCAGAGCCATGGCCTGTGTGGCCGCTTCGCTTGGCAAGATGACTTTTCGTTTCCGTATTGTCGGTTGTGGAGCATAACAGGCAGAGGTAGAGACACGGTACATGGAATTGAGTTCCCTTCTGACAGAAATCGCACAGACTCTGATAGAGGGAGTGGCCCTCGAGGACGATTCGGGCTACCTCGTCTTTGTCAATCGCGCCTTGGAGCAGCTTCTGGGGTACGGACCAGGTGAACTGGTTGGCCAGCCTCGGAGGGTGTTGGTCCACGCGCCGCTGTGTGAGCGGGCGGAAGGATCGGACAGCTCGATCGCATGCTATGAGATGCGTCTGCGCCGCAAGGACGGGGGCATAATCCCAGTGTCGGTCACTACTTGTCGGTTGCCTCTTGGTGATCGTCGCCGGGGGCGTCTCTCGGTGTTCAGCGATCTGAGAGAGCGGCGGTGTTCTGAAACCCGCTCCCGTCGGTCGGAAGAGCTGGCGCTGCGAAGCCAGCTTCTTGCCAGTGTCGCCCACGAGTTGAATAACCCTCTGACCATCGTTGCCCTCCAATCCCAGCTGCTGTCGAAGGCGGATCCTGCGATTCCGGGGTTCAGAGAGCACTTGGAGATCATCCAAGATCAGATTGGGCGCATGAAGCGGATCATAGAGCAGCTTTGTATCTCTTCAGACTCCAACGGCCTTCGTCTCGAGACGATCGACATCAATGCCCTGGTCCGGCGGGCGCTGGAGCTCCAGGAACATCAACTCCGCCAGGTAGAGGCTCAGGTAGCGATGGACCTGGCGCAAGACTTGCCAGACATACAAGTCGACCCCCACCGGCTTCAACAGGTCTTTGTCAACCTGATCACCAATGCTTGCCAGGCGCTGACAACCACTGCCCCCCCCAGGAGGCTATGGGTTGCGACTACGCTTGTCTCTGAGGGGCGTGGTCGAGCGCTTGGTGTTCAGATTCGCTTCACCGACAACGGTCCCGGGATTTCCCCAGAGATCATGCCGCACCTCTTCGAACCGTTTTTTACCACCAAGAAACCCGGTCAGGGGATGGGTTTGGGATTGTCCATCTGTGATGG
>JASFTJ010000417.1:0-3586 GCA_050053615.1 Anaerolineae bacterium
GGACGTGATAGTCGCGGTCGACGGGATCCTCACCATAGTACTCGGCCGCTTGCTCGTCATAATATTCGCCGGCAGCGGCCTTGTCGACGAACGTTTTCACTTCGGTCAGGAAGGCTTCCGCTGAGGGGTAGCGCAAGTCGGCCGTGGCCAGGCCTGGTGGTGCGACCTGCTCCCAGAAGCGGCGGCGGGTAGTCTCATCCACCTGATCGAGGAGATCCAGCAGCAGATCCACCAGTTCGCCGGCAGGCTTCTGTGCAAGATGTTGGCGAATCCGGCTCAGAGCATCCGTTGGGCTTTGCAGTTGAGCGTGGTTCATATTCGTGTTTTCTCTCAAATCGATGGACCCCGGTAGCTTTGCATCAGCCGGCTTTTCTCCGCCCGCTCGAAGAACCACCGCCACCGTGGGCCCAGAGACTCTTCGTCGATGGCCGCCGTCAGGCTCATCAAGTACAGCGTGGTCACCACGCTGTTTTCCGAAGGGGGCCCGTCAGGCTGCAGTTGGTCGATCGCCGCCTGGATGGGCGGCACGAAGCGTCGCACCTGTTCCTCGTCAGCGTGCAGGCACGTGTGCCCTAACGCTTGTAATACTTCTCTTATCTGCGCTATCTTTTCCGGCGACACGATCTCATCGACCACTTCGAGGATGCACCGCATAAAGTTCACCACGGCAGGGATGACAAAGTAGCGGCTCAAGCTCCACGGCTTGTTCCAGTACCGCTGCTCCATCATGGTCATTGGCCGGGTGGATTCCTCCGGCGTAAAGAGCGGTGGCTCGACGTTCAACCCGTGCGTGGTGACGTGCTCCTGAAACTCCTCGAACAGATATTGCTCCTGGCGCAGCCACGCGTGGCCCAGCGCGGGATCGGCTGCCACCCGATCTGCGAAATCTTCAAAGTCGTCGATCTGTTCCACGGCAGCATCGATGAGGGCCATGTCCTCTTTTTGGTGGCGGGCACACCATATCGTGTAGAGGGTCTCACCGATGATGTCGCGCGCTTCCGGGATTTCCGCCATGGCCCGGTCGAACGACTCTTCGTAGATGGTGGTTACGAGTCCGTACAAGCCGAGTGACACACGCTTTTTGCCGCCGAGCATCTCGCGGGTCTCGTCTTCAAGAAACATGCTCAGGAACAGCGCGATTTCCGTCTTGTCCACGTCATGGCCCCGGTTAAGCCGGGTTGTGCATCGCGCCAGCCGGCGCTTGAGCTCTTGCTCGAACTCGGGCGTGACCAGGTCGTCTAGCACGGCGATGCGAAAATCATCATGGATGGTCGGGACGTTCTCCCCATCGCGGTTCGCTGCACGCAGCAGGCGGCGCTTGAAGCGTGGAAAATGGCGCGCCGCCGCTTCCAGGGTCTGCCTCGGATCGAAGGAAAGGTCGACAAATTCTGGCTCCTGACGCAGCGTGGCGCTGTCCTGCATGAGCCGGATCAAGTTTTCCTCGATGTAATCGGGTCCGGCGGCAAGCATCCGCTCCACGACCTCGTTGACGGCCGTGCGTGAAGGTTTGCGCGCCGCCTGGCGATTTTTCCTTTTCTTCTTTCGTTGCGATCTCTTCTTCGTCATGGCTCAATGCCCTTACCGCCAGACTTATGCCTAATCATTAGGCTCCCAACCCCAGCGTACTGATGAGGATGCCCTGCCCTGGTTGTTGATTGAGGTAGACTAGAGTCCCCTGCATGGGATCGCCGTAGGGTGTAGACAGGTCGCTATCGATGCGCAGCTTGAAGAATCGTGGTACTTCGGTTACGACAAACTGGCCATCATGGTCGTATTCAACCCTCTCACCGCCTTCGTAGCGGGCCAGGTAGACATATGTAGGGCGATCCGTGTAGTAGACGAGGATGGCAATGTTTCGTGTGTTCTCGTCGTTGACCATGCGCAGGACCATCTTGACCAGCCCGATCAGATCCAGAATGTCCTCATCCAGAAGGTCGGCCGTTTGAAATGGACCACCTGCGTGGATCGTGGCATTCCGAGAGTTGCCTCTATCTTCCAGCACAAAACCGACTCCACCATCGTAGGTGAGTGTCAGCTCGCCGTTGCGGTGGACCCTGGGTTGCCGCATACGAGCCTTGACGATGGGCGTCATCACTCGGAGTTGTTCGTGGGTGGGTGGCAAAGGCGGCTCGGCTGGTTCTGGTCCCATCCCGATTTCGTGCAGACGCAGTTGGCCCAGATGGTAATCTGGGTCTATCTTGAGCGCGCGCCGCCACCAGTCAACCGCCTCGTCGCGTCGCCCCAATTGCTCGCAAGCCCGTCCCAGTTCGTGCAGCGTGGCCAGTTTTTCCGGTTCGCGGCGTAACGATCTTTCCAGCCAGGGGAGAGCCTGCTCTGGCTCGCCTTGTCGCAGGCAGGTATGGCCGATGTTGTAGAGCGTAGGCTCGTACTCGGGATCACAGGCATGGGCTGCCTGGAAAGCTTCCAGGGCCTCCGGGTAGCGATTACGCTCCAGATAGGAAAGGCCCAGGGCGAAATGACCCTCCGGACGTTCGGAATCGGCGGCGATGATGCGCCTGGCTTTCTGCTCCACCAGGTGCCAGTCGCCCGCTGCCGTATTGTGGATGATCTGTTCCTGGAGGTGGTCTATCAGGTAGGTGCCTGTCGGAATTTTGCCCTGTTGAGCCTGTCTGAGTTGGCGGAGGGCCTTGCGTGTCTCCAGATGGCGGGCTTGCCTGGGCCATTTGCGGACGAATTGTTCAAAAGCGGTGATGGCCTCTGGCATGCGACCCGCGCAAGCGTAGGTCACGCCCCGACTGTGGAGGATGTCCGGGTCTTGTGGGGCATGGCGTTCGGCCTCGTCCAACGCGGTCAAGCCGTCGTCGTACTGCTCCAGGGCCAGGTAGCAGGCTCCCAGGTTCTGGAACGCCTGCCGGCGATCCTCCGCTTCCTCGACCATCTCCAGAAAACGTCGCAGGGAAGTGATGGCCTCCTCCCATCGTTCGTCACCCATGGCCGCCAGGCCGTGCAGCCAGGGGATCAAGGGGTTCGATGCCCGATCGAGCTTGGGAGCCGAGGGTGGTTTTCGTTTGCGTTTTCTCCTGCGTCTGGGTATGGCTGAATCCTTTCCATTCAGTAGTTTTTCTGTTTTCGCATGGAATCTCTCCTGGGCTATTGCTCCCTAAAGACATCTAGTATGCCATAGGGGCTAATCTCGTTCTGCCACCGCTTCAGCTTTCTCCGCCATTTCCGGCGCTCGGCCGGCGTCAAATCGGCCATGGAGAGCGCTTGTGACCAGACGCGGCCCAGATCACCAAAGAAAGCACCGGCAAACCCATCCGAGTCATCCAGGCAGGTCCAGTCGGTGATGTATCCCTCGGTGATCGCTTCCAGGGCGACGAGGGCCCGTTCTCTTTCGTCATCCATCAAGAGAATCTCCGCCTCGTGCAGCATGTGGCGTACCTGGTTGACGACCCGCTCGACGTGCCAGTAGGCTTGCGAGCGCCGCATCCAGTCCAGCGAGTGGAGAATGTCGATGACCTGGAGTCGGATCGATTCGAATTCCTCCTGTTGCTGGCGATCCAAGTCACGAGGATGTCTTGGCTTCTCGGGCGGGGACAGGCAGGTCAGCAGGGTGGCCACGATG
>JASFTJ010000418.1:0-3578 GCA_050053615.1 Anaerolineae bacterium
AGCTCGTCAAGTTCCAGCAGGCCAAGCTGGAGAATGTGGTCATTGTCGGCGTGGACTGCCTGGGAACGTACAGCGTGAACGGGTATCGGGAAACGGGGAATCAGGAGCAGGTGGTTGAGGCACTGTTGGCCGGGGCGGTGACGGGTGACTTGCAGCCCTTCGACGGCCTGGAATTCCGCTCCGCCTGCCAGATGTGCGAGCAGCCGCTGCCCGCAGGGGAGCATGTAGCCCTGACGATTGGGCTGGTGGGGGTGGAAGCCGGGCAGGTCTATCTCAAAGCCCGCGAGGACCTGGCTGAGGCGCTGGAATTGACGGCCAACGGCAAGCCGGCAGGTCGAGCTGACGCAACCGAGAAGCTCGTCGCGGCCCGGACCGAAGCTCGGGACGCAGCCCTTGCCGGGTTCAGAGAACGAGTCCATTCCATGGAGGGGCTGCTGGGCGAGTTCTCGACCTGTATCCGCTGCCACAACTGCATGATCAATTGCCCGATCTGTTACTGTCGCGAGTGCATTTTCCGCACGCCCACCTTTGAGCACGAGTCACAGCTCTACTACCAATGGGCCGCGCGCAAGGGCACGGTGCGCATGCTGCCCGACACGCTGCTCTTCCACCTGACGCGGCTGAACCACATGGTCACCAGTTGCGTCGGCTGCGGTCTGTGCAGCGACGTCTGCCCGGTGGACATCCCGGTGGCGACAGCCTTCCGGGCGGTGGGCGAAAAGGCGCAGGCGATTTTTGACTATCATCCCGGTCGGGACCTGGAGGAAGCGGCCCCGGTCCAGGAGTTCCGCGAGGACGAGTTGACGACGTTGGGCGAGAGGCCCCACTAGGGAATCAGGAACCGGGTATCGGATACCCGCTATGGAGTAGCACATGAGCGAAAACGGAAACCAACCCGCTGCCCTGATCATCGGCGCCGGTATCGCTGGCATCCAGGCTGCGCTGGACATTGCCGACGCCGGGTTCCAGGTCTACCTTGTGGAGCGCGAGCCGAGCATTGGCGGGCACATGTCGCAATTGGACAAGACCTTCCCCACCTTGGACTGCTCGGCCTGTATTCTGACCCCCAAGATGGTGGATGTCGGTCGGCACCCCCGCATCCACCTGTTGAGCTACAGCGAGGTCGTCGAGGTCGAAGGAGTGGTGGACGCGTTCCGGGTCAAGGTCAAGCGCAAACCCCGCTACGTGGACGAGACCATATGCACCGGCTGTGCCGCTTGCACAGTGGCCTGCGTCTGGAAAGACCGGGTCCCTAGCGAGTTCGAGGTGGGGATGGGAATGCGCAGTGCTGCCTACATCCCATTCCCTCAGGCCGTGCCGATGGTAGCTGTCATAGATCCTCAATCCTGCCTCTTCTTAACGCGGGGCAAGTGCTCCCAAAAGTGCATGCAGGCCTGTGATGTGCAGGCCATAGATTTTGAGCAAACAGAAACGTACCTAGACCTCGAGGTCGGCGCCGTCATCGTCGCCACCGGGTTCGACCCTTTTGACGCGGTGAAAAAGCCCGAGTTCGGCTACGGGCGCTATCCCAACGTCATCTCGGGGCTAGAGTTCGAGCGGCTGGCCTCGGCGTCGGGGCCGACGGCGGGCAAGATCCGCCTGGGCGTCAACGGCACAGAGCCCAAAGAGATCGTGTTCGTCCACTGCGTCGGTTCTCGCGATAAACTGGAAGGGGAGGAGTACTGCTCGCGCATCTGCTGCATGTACACCGCCAAGCAGGCCCACCTGGCCCACGACAAGATCGAGGGGTGTAAGATCACGGTGTTCTACATGGACGTGCGGGCCTTTGGCAAGGGCTTTGAGGAATTCTACGACCGGGTGCGGGCTGAGGGCATCATCTACCGGCGCGGCAACCCCTCGGAAATCTACAAGCGGGGCGACAAGCTCATCGTCCGCGCCGAGGACACGCTGCTGGGCCGCACCGTCGAGGTGCCCGCCGACCTGGTGGTGCTGGCGACCGGCGTCCAGCCCCGCGCCGATGCCGGCCAGGTGGCCGGGATGCTGGGCCTGGAGTTCTCGGCCGACGGCTTTTTCGCCGAGGCCCACCCCGAGCTGCGCCCGGTGGACACCCGGCGGCCGGGCGTCTTCCTGGCCGGCACCTGCCAGGCGCCCAAGGACATCCCCGACACGGTAGCCCAGGCCAAGGCCGCAGCGGCGGGGGCGATTGTGGAGTTGTCGCGGGTGAAGCGGGAGCGGGATTGATCTGGCCTGGTGTCCTGATGTATAATGGGACCAGAACCGGATGACAGGAGGTGTGCAGATGAAGGAAAACTCAGAAGTCAAGTTCCTGGGACGCCATATCGTCGCGGACCCCAAGATCTGCCACGGCAAGCCGACCTTTCGCGGCACGCGGATCATGGTCTGGCAGGTTATCGAGATGCTATCTGAGGGGCTGGCCTGGGAGACGATCATCGAAGAATGCCATCACAGCATTAGCAAAGAAGCCATTGCCGAAGCGGTAAGGCTCTCGGGCGAAGCATTTCTAAAACATGCGGATGAGTTTGTGCTGGAGTTGATGCCCGCATGAACATCCTGGACGAGAACGTGCTCGCCAGCCAGTGTCATCTGTTGCGCGGGTGGCGCATCTCTTTTCGCCAGATTGGCCATGAAGTGGGCCGGCAGGGCATGGATGACGCGGAAATCATCCCATTGCTGCACAGCTTGCGCCAGCCGACCTTTTTTACGCTCGACGACGATTTTTATGAGCGCCACCTGTGCCATGCGGGATATTGCCTGGTGTATCTGAACGTCAAGCGCTCAGAAGCAGCCATTTTTGTGCGACGGCTACTGCGGCACCCCGAGTTTGATACGCAAGCCAAGCGGATGGGGGCTGTCATCCGCGTTTCGCACGTTGGGTTGACGCTGTGGCGATTGCACGCCGAGGAAGAAACCTTCATCGAATGGCTGGATTGAGGCAGAGTATCATGAGCCGGTCTTGCCGCTCAAGCGGGAAGTGAGCGACGTGTGGACGATGGATAAGGATGGCAAGCGCTGGTTTGATGCCGGAAAGCGCGCTCAGTCGATGCGCAAGTGATGGCGAAATGTGGGAGAATCGATGATGGTAGATATGTCAAGCGGCCAGGCAGAAAGCAACTCGGAAGATTCCCTTGAGGTATTCTGTCGACAGGTTCGGGCACGTTCTGACGAACACAGGAGATCTGTCCAGATTCTATACCCTGCTCGCCTTTCATCCCAGATTGTGTCGATACTGCGCCAAGAGCTTGACTCGATGATCCGCGTGATTTACTTGCTTTCGCTTTCGGACATAGCGTACCGAAATGAACTAATTCGAGCATCGATCGATGGACATCGTTGGACGGCAAAAGGCAGCAACCGGCGAATAACGGACCGGGAAATGGTCGATCTGGCGAATCAACTACAGGGATGGACAGAATCTGTCTACCGCTTTGGCTGTGCATTTATCCATCTCTCCAGATTTCACGATCATCAAGCACGAGATCCGATGGATATGATCTCCGATGATGAAAAGGAAGCCGTTCTCAAACATATGAGGCACTACCACGGAGGCCCGCACGGATCAGATCCCAGATTCAACGATCTGATTCCATATTTGCCCG
>JASFTJ010000419.1:0-3569 GCA_050053615.1 Anaerolineae bacterium
CCAAGGATATAGGGCCCCGTCAAAGTCGTGGTCCATCGTGTACAATACCTTCTGTGACCAAACAGAATGGAGGTTGTACGCGATGGACCAAGAGAAGTATACCACGCTGATGCAGGTATTCCAAGGTATCCCCGATCCAAGGAAAGCACGCGGCAAGCGGTACCCGTGGCTGTATCTGCTTGCTCTGATAGGTGCAGCTCTGGCGAGCGGGCAGCAAACAGCTCATGCCATAGCACACTGGGTCGTGCTGCACGGGCCTGAGCTCCTTGAGCGTTTGCAGCCACCCCGGAGCTCACTGCCCAGCGAGTCGACGATACGGCGAACGCTTCATGGCATCGATATCCGCATCTTTGAGCGCCGCTTGGCCGGACTTGCCCAGTACCTGGCAGCGACAGGACCAAAGGAAGGGATTGTCAAGACAGAGACAGGACAAGTGCTGCAGGGCCAAGCCCTCGACGGTAAGGAACTTCGTGGTGTACGAGCCCATGGACAGAAGCTTCATCTGCTGAGCCTGGTCCAGCATGAGAGCGGTCGGACTCTGACTCAAATGTCCGTCGAGACGGAGACCAACGAGATCACGGCTGCACCGGAGTTGTTGCATGGCCGTGATTTGAGTGGCACCGTCACGACGATGGATGCATTGCTCACACAACGACCCTTTGCCCAACAGATTCTGGATCAAAAGGGCCACTACTTGATGGTTGTCAAGCGCAATCAAGGCAATCTCTACGATGCCATTGCCCTACTCTTCGACGATCCACCCTGGCTGCCTCGGGAAAAGGAAGCCGAGTGCCAGGTTCACCGCAGCGTGGAGAAAGGCCATGGACGCCTCGAAAAGCGTACCCTAGAGAGCAGTCACACCCTGTCAGACTACCTTGACTGGCCGAGTGTGGGCCAAGTGATGCGCCGACAATACGAGCGCATCAGACTGAAAACCGGAGAGGTCAGCGCAGCGACTACGTACGGCATCACCAGCCTGCCGCACACTGAGGTGGGTGCAGCCGGCCTGGAGCAATTGTGGCGTGGCCATTGGACCATCGAAAACCGAGTCCACTATGTGCGAGACGTCACCATGGGTGAGGATGCCAACCAGACTCACACAGGCAACGCGCCACATGTACTCGCTGCTCTACGCAATGCAGTCCTCAACCTGTTCCGTCAGCACGGCTGGAGCAACATCGCTGATGCCTTCAGACACCACAATGCCTCCGTCAGCGGGGCTCTAGCCCTCATCGGAGCTGTCTCGACCGGACTTTGACAGGGCCCTGATCACCAAAATGTGCCCATTGACAAGATTCCGGTTTGCTGCTATGATTGTTTTGAGGTGTTTCATGGCTGCCGCGTGAACTGTTTGGACGTGTAGTGTGAGAGGGTAGAGGCGCATGACCGAGTTGCTCGTCGTGGAAGACGATCCGCACACACGCTTTGGGCTAAAGATCTTTTTAGAGGACAGCGGTTGGACAGTACACGAGGCTGGTAGCTTTGAGGCGGCCATGGATCGTGTGCGGCAGGGCAAGCCCGATGCAGTGGTCACTGATATTGTCATCCCCCGTGATGTCGGTACCCAGCGGGGCGTTCTCAGCGAGAGTGTGGGGCTGGAGCTTGTTGCGGAGCTGAAATCCCGCTGGCCCGATCTCGGTATCGTGATCTTTTCAGCTCACGAAGATCGGGGAGAGATCGTCCTGGACTTTTTGCGGCAGGGCATTCGCGGCTTTGCTTGTCTGCTCAAAGGAGCGGCCGTTCAGGATCTGGACATGGCCATTCGCCAGGCGATGCGCGGAGGGGTGTACATAGACCCTGCCATTACCCTCCAGCGACAGATGACCATCGAAGCTCTGCTCAAGGGTCTGACACCGATTGAGCAGACGATCATCGAACGTGGACAACGTCTTCTGAGCGCTCTTACCCCCCGTGAAACGGAGGTGGCCTCTCGGCTGGCGGCGGCTCGTTCCACGGAGCAGATTGCAAGGGATCTTTCGCTTAGCACCGGCACGGTCCAGAACTATGTGGTGAACATCTATAGCAAGTTGGGCTTGGTGGCCGAGGAGGAAGGGATCAAAGTACGCCGCGATGTGCTACTGAGCAAGTTGTGGTTGGTCGCCTCCCTCGAGGGACAACTGCCGGACTAGGGGCTGGCCTGCCAGCCATTGAGAAACAGCATGAAACGCGAGTATCCCTCAACTCCCATCGTGGCGGTGGGTGTGATCATCCGGAAGGATGACTGCATCGCTCTCATCAAGCGGAGCACAGAACCTTCGAAAGGCTTGTGGACCTTTCCAGGCGGAGCTGTAGAACTTGGAGAGTCGCTCCAAGATGCTGCCCGTCGGGAAGCGTGGGAGGAGACGGGTCTCCATGTGCAAGTCGGGCGCGTGGTGACCGTCATCGACAATATCGTTTGCGACGAGACTGGACAGGTTCGCTACCACTATATCATTGTGGACTATTTGGCCCGACCCACCGGCGGCACGCTGCGGCCGGACAGCGATGTCAGTGATGTCTGTTGGGCCCGTTTGTCTGATGTGGAGACGCTGGATATGACTGAAAAGGCACAGCAAGTGGCTCGCAAGTTGCTCACCGGACGACTCCCTCGTGATTGGTAAACGCGCTAGACGATAAGGAACATGAAGCTCTTAGCCTTGATCTTTGTGTCTGTGCTTGGCGGGCCTGTTCCACAGTATGATACGTTTGAATTCTCCCCAACGATCACCACGACTGCTGCCAACCCCTATTTCCCTTACGATCCGGCGCCTCCGTCCGGTGTGGAGCCTGGCCTCGGTGCGACAGTGGATGCCTCCTATCTGGCCCCTGGCGCGACGGAATGGACGTTCGCGCCCTGCTTCTGGTATCAGCCGGTGGAGGAATTTAACGGTGCGCTTCTGCCGGCCGGAGAGGCTGAATGGCGTTGCCGCTTTGCCCCCCGTGTCGTGGGACAGTGGGCCTACAAGGTGCGGGTGACCGATGCCGCGGGCACCAGGGAGACGCCGGTCAGCTACTTCGACTGCGTGGCATCGAGCAGCAAGGGCTTTGTTGAGGTGAGCCCCCAAGATCACCGCTTCTTCGAATTCTCGGACGGTACCTCCTTTCTGACGCCTCTCGTCAACGTAGAACAGGGCAGTCCCTTCAACGGCTTCAAACAAGCAGCCGATAGCCTTGCCTCTCTGGGAGCCGTGCGCTTTATCCGCTGGTTCCCGACGGGCGAGGGGGCAAATTACCACGTGATACCGTGGGGTGACGATATCCGGTCGACCTGGAAGTTCGGGGGCGGACAGGTGAAAACGGATGACACCGATGTCGGCGAACAGTTCAGCTTTCGGCCGTATTACTATAGCACCCAGTCGTTGCCTGTACGCCCCGGCAACCACACCCTCAGCCTGAGAGCGCATGTCACCGGAGAGCAAGTCGTCCGCGCTCAAGTCGGGAATCTGGGGCACATAGATATATGTTCTACCGCCAATACCCTGCACGCTGCATGCGACCATCGATCCGATGCGTGGCAGAGTTTTTCACTCGACATAACAAACCCTAATGCAGCGACGCTCACGGTCGCGGTGCGTGGTTTGTATGTTTCC
>JASFTJ010000420.1:0-3548 GCA_050053615.1 Anaerolineae bacterium
GTCGGGGACGCTGGCTGGTCGCCCCGCAATCTGCAACAGAGGGTGCTAGGTCTGACGCTGTCGGCGCTGATCATTCACTTGCCCCTGAGCGTTCGAGTCCGGCGCCGCGCGTGCCAAGCGGGAGGGCTGGTCCTGAACTTGGTCGTTCTGGTGCCTATCCTCTGGGGGTGGTTCGCACCCCCTTTGGGAACCTCTCCCCTGACTTGCGTTCAGTGTATGGTGCCCTGCTTGGTCCAGTGGATTCTGTTCCTGGTCGGGGCTGGTGGAGCGGTGGTGGCAGGCAGCACCGCGCTGACATTGGGACTCTGCGCGCTGCTGTCCGGGCGCGGTTTGGATCTGCGCTGGTCCGCGCGGCGTGATCTGTTGGCTTGTTTGCGACAGGCCACGGGGATTACACTGGTTGCCCTTGGTGCCGGGCTCGCTATGGGCGTCTGGTGGGCTTGGCAGGTGACAGGGCGGTTGACCGCTGGCGACCCACGGGAGGGCTGGCTCGTCGTTGGCTGGGTGCTTGCGGCCACAAGTTGGGTGGCTTGGCGTTTGGGAAGGCAAGGGGGGCGGTGGGCGGCTGTTCTGATCATGCTGGCAGCGAGCGTCGCCATGACAGGCTTGTTGATTGTGTAACCACGGGGGGGAGAATGGAACCGGTTGTGATTGGCGTGGCAGGCGGGACGGGATCGGGCAAAACGACAGTCGCCCACGAAATTCTGAACCGAGTAGGCACCGAGCAAATTTCGCTGATCCAACACGATGCCTATTACAAGGACCTGAGCAATCTCCCTCTTGCTCAGCGATCCATGATGAACTTTGACCATCCCGACGCCCTCGACAACGATCTGCTGATTGCACATCTGAAGAGGCTCAAGGACGGGCATTCCATCAAAATGCCCGTCTATGACTTTACGACCCACACGCGCACCGGGGAAACCCAGCGCGTGGGTCCAAATCGGATCATCCTGGTGGAGGGCATCCTTATCTTTGCTGACGAGCGTCTTCGCCAGTTGATGGATGTGAAAATCTATGTGGACACTGACGTTGATATCCGTTTCATCCGTCGCCTGCAACGTGACATTGCCGAGCGGGGTCGTACTGTAGAGTCAGTCATCCACCAGTATCTGGCCACAGTACGCCCCATGCATCAGGAATTCGTCGAACCGAGCAAACGCTGCGCTGACGTCATTATCCCGGAGGGCGGCTTCAACGAGGTGGCCATTGAGATGATCGCGGCGCGGATCAAAGCGCTGCTGGAGGGGGGCGAATGATCTTCGTCCCACCAGCCAGAGTTTGACCGTTCACCAGTTCTATGGTACCATTTGGAAGGTCGTGCTAGATGGGGAACTGGCGGTGCCCTGTACCCGCAAACCGCCATAGCGGGATCGAATTCCCTCTCGAGGGCTTTAGGGATGGTCGGGACTGCCAGGCTAAGTGGTGAAGAAGGTTGGGTCCTGCGCGGCAGGAGCCTGTGAACCCCGCCAGGTCCGGGAGGAAGCAACGGTAAGCAGTCACTCCTGGGTGCCGCAGGGTTGCCTGGCTGGAGCTGGCTGGTCTGGTAAGCTGGCTGGCCCGGTTCGACAGGGGGTGCACGACCAGCACTCATCGGGGGCTGGAGTGATGAGCCATGATGCGGACGAGACAAGCGGCCTCGCCCGGGCTTGACGCTCCAGCTTGTTCTTTTATCGGGCGACTAGTTGCGAGAACGAGTCGTCAACAGGAGGCAATGGGCGGGCCAGGGCAGGTCGTGGTAATCGGGGGTGGTGCATCGGGGCTGATGGCTGCTGGACAGGCCGCTGCCACCGGTGTGCCAACGGTCCTGTTGGAACGGACATCCCGCCTGGCTACCAAGCTGCGCATCACGGGCAAAGGGCGCTGCAACCTAACCAACACTGCCCCACTGAACGAGTTCCTGGCCCACTTTGCCTTTCCTGACGAGGAAAGCGAGTCGCGTTTTTTCTTGCGCAATGCGTTTCACCGCTTTTTCGCGCCCGATCTGGTAGCGTTCTTTGAAAACCTGGATGTGCCGACGGTGGAGGAGCGGGGTGGCCGGATCTTTCCTGCCAGCAGTGATGCCCCTGGGGGGCACCAGGTGGCCGACGCACTGGTCCGCTTTGCCCAGGAGCAGGGCGCAGAGATTCTCCTGCGGAGCCGGGCGGTCCGCCTGCTGCGCGACGGCCAGCGCGTGACCGGCGTCGTGTTGGAGACCGGCGAGCGCCTCCCGGCGGGGGCCGTCGTTGTCGCCACGGGCGGGGCGTCCTATCCCAAGACCGGCTCAACGGGCGACGGCTACCGGCTGGCCGAGCAGGTTGGGCACACGATCGTGCCGATCCGTCCGGCGTTGGTGCCGCTAGTTGTCGGCGGTTCGGAGCCGAAGCAGATGATGGGCCTCTCGCTGCGCAACGTCGAGGTCCGGCTGCTGCTCGACGGTGAGGAATTCGCCCGCGAGTTTGGCGAGATGCTATTCACCCATTACGGTGTCTCAGGGCCGATCATTCTGACATTGAGTGGGCCGGCGGTGCAGAGGCTAGGCCGGGGGCGGCTGGAGATGAGCATTAACCTCAAGCCGGCCCTGAGCGAGGAACAGCTCGACGCCCGGCTGCTGCGCGACCTGGACCAGTACGGCAAGCGGAGCTACCGCAATCTGCTGAAAGGGTTGCTCCCGCAAAAGATGATCGACGTGGTCGTGGCCCGAACCGGCATTCCGCCTGACAAACCCGGCCACCAAATCACGGCCGAGGAACGGGGACGGCTGCGGGAGCTGCTCCACGACTTTCGACTGACGGTCGTCGGCCACCGGCCGCTGGACGAGGCGATTGTGACCGCCGGCGGCGTAGACACGCGAGAGGTCGATCCACGGACGATGGCCTCGCGGCTGGTGCGTGGTCTCTACTTTGCCGGGGAGGTGCTGGACGTGCAGGCCGACACCGGCGGCTACAACTTGCAGGCGGCGTTTTCGACAGGCTACGTGGCCGGGCAGGCGGCGCGGTTTATGGCCGAAGGATGAGCGAACGCATCGAACGATCGATTCTATGGCTACTGAAAGCATCACCGCGAAACGCATAACCTGGACCCTGCCCACCTGGCTGAGCGGCCTGCTGGCCCTGGCGCTGGTAGCGGGGGGGCTGGGCCTGCTTTTCTTGGGCTGGCAGCAGACCGCTTCGCCCCTGGTGGTCGAGGTGGACGGCCGGCGCCACGAGCTGCGCACCCACGCCACCACCGTGGGCGAGGCGCTGCGCCGCGCCGGCTTTGACCTCTATCCCGAGGACCGGGTCGCGCCGGGGCGCAAAGAATCGCTTCAGCCGGGCATGACCATCCGGGTGAAGCGTGCGCGCCTGGTGACGCTTCGGGCCGACGGCCGGAGCAGCCAACTCCGCACGCACGCCACGACGGTTGGCGGGCTGCTGGCTGAGGCTGGCGTGCGGATCGGGCCGGGCGATGAGCTCTGGCTTGACGAACGGTTGGTGGCGGATGATGCACCGCTGGGTGATGACCCCGCCAGATCTCGCACGGTCAGCTCTCGGGGCGTATCGCGCCATGCGCCCGAAGCGCCAGCGACC
>JASFTJ010000421.1:0-3547 GCA_050053615.1 Anaerolineae bacterium
GACCTCGTACGTGAGAGCAACGGATGCGAAGAGCATGCGGATAGAATCCGTTCATTCTGCCGATCCGTTGTTTTCACTCCCGCACCTCGATCCACACCTCGTTGCTTACCACCCGCTCCCCGCCGACCGTCACTCCCTCTGCCGAGAAGGCATGATGTCCCGCCTCCAGGCGCCATAGCGCCTCGTATGGTGGCGCGCCGAACTGGGTCAGCGGTTGGCCATTGATCAGCAGCGTCACCTCTCGCAGCGAGACGCCGGCCCCCGCCCGCACTGCAACCTCGATCTTTTGCGCGTCGCGCGGCAGCGTCAGGTCCAACCGGTACACCGCCCCCGCATCGGGTCCGGTCATTGTCAGTAGCGGGCTCGGATTCTGAGATTGGAGCTTTCGGCGCTCGCCCCCCGAGTCCATCAGTGCCAGATCTGGCTCCGATGTCCAATATCCAACATCCAATATCCCCTCTTCTCGCGCCCAGGCTTTGGCTTCCGGCGGGAGCACGGTGATGACTGTGTAGACGATCCGCTCCGGTGGCGTATCCTCGGTCGCCGGCAAGCCCGTGGCCCGGTCGAGGGCCATGCGCTGGTGCATGCTGCATGTCTCGGTCGGCTCTGTGCCTTCCAGGAACAGCTCTGTCACTCGGTGCGGACAATCCGGGCCTGGCAGAAGGCCCGACAGGGCGCAGACTTTGACTTCGACCAAGCCCTCGGGCCGCTCAAACTCGCGGACCGGGGCGCCTTTGAGCGCCGCCTCCATAAAGTCGTGCCAGATGGGCGCCGCGCCGCTGACGCCCGAGAGGTCGCGCATCGGCTCGTTGTCGGCGTTGCCGGTCCAGACCCCGACAACGAGATCCGGTGTGTAGCCCACCGTCCAATTGTCGCGAAAGTCGGTCGTGGTCCCGGTCTTGACCGCCGCCGGGCGGGTCAGCTTCAGCGGGCTCAGTTCACCAAAGCTGGGAATGCGGGCCACATTGTCGGAGAGGATATCGGAGATCAAGTAGGCCACGCGCTTGTCGAGGACGGCCTCCCCCCTGTGGGCGCCAGCCACGGGGGGGATGAGAGGGGGGGCGCTCAGCAGCACATTGCCCACCTCATCCTCCACGCGTTGCACGGCGATGGGCTGCACGGCGTGGCCGCCGTTGGCAAAGGCGGCGTAGGCGGCTGTCTCTTCCAGCAGGCGCACCTCGCCGCCGCCCAGCGTCACCGCCAGGCCGATGCGGTCCGGATCGTCGAACGTGGTGATGCCCAGCCGCCGGGCCAGGCCGGTCATGACCTCCACGCCGACCGTATCCAGTACCTTGACGGCGATAAGGTTGTACGACGAGGCCAGCGCTTCGCGCAGGCGTACCGGCCCGCGGAATTGTAGGTCATAGTTGAGCGGCACGTACGATGCGCCTTCTCTAGTGACGAACGAGGTCCGCAGGTCAAGCATCATCGTGGCCGGGGTCAATGCGCCGCCGTCGAACGCCGCCGCGTAGGTGATGGGCTTGATCGAGGACCCTGGTTGGCGTAAGGCCGTCGTGCCGTTAACTGCGCCGTCAATGCGCGCCGAAAAATAGTCGGGGCTGCCTAGCATGGCCAGGATCTCGCCCGTCGCCGGATCGAGGGCCACCAAGGCCGCGTTGCGCACATTGTGGCCGCCTGGCGGGCAGTTGGTCATCTCGCCGTTGCAGTCGGCCAGGCGGGCCAGCCGGTAGCGGGCCACGGCGCGGGCTGTCTCGTTCAGGTCCAGGTCGAGGGTGGTGTGGATGTGCAACCCGCCCTGCTCCAGCCGTTCCAAGCCCAGCTCCTCCTCTAGCAAACCGCGGACGTACATCACAAAGTGGGGTGCGTGGATATCGAATGGGGCGGAGGCAAAGTAGAGCTTTTCCGCCTCAGCCTGGCGGGCCTCCGCCTCGGTGATGTAGCCCTGCTCGACCATCAGGCCCAGGACCACCGCCTGACGCGTCTTGGCTGCCTCCAGGTGCTCGAAAGGATTGTATAGCGGCGGCGACTGAGGCAGCCCCGCCAGCAGCGCGCACTCGGCCAGGTCCAGATCGCGGACGCGCTTGCCAAAGTAGGTCTGCGCCGCCGCTTCAACGCCGTAGGCCAGATTGCCAAAGTAGATCTCGTTGAGGTACAGAGCCAAGATCTCGTCCTTGGAGTAGCGCTGTGTGATCCGCCAAGCTAGGATCGCCTCCCGCAGCTTGCGGGTGTAGGTTTGCTCGTACCGCTCTTCCGGGCTCATCAACAGGTTGCGGGCCAATTGCTGGGTAATCGTGCTGGCTCCCGACACAATCCGGCCGCTGCGCAGGTTGAGCCACGCTGAGCGCAGGATGGCCCAGCCGTCCACACCGGGGTTTTCGTAGAATGTGGCGTCTTCCGTGGCGATGATTGCTTGGCGCAGCATCTCTGGCACTTCGCTCAGTGGGACGGGCGAGTGGCGGCCGCTATATGGCGGCGGCATCTCGAACAGCAGCCGGCCGTACCGGTCATAGACCTTGCTGCTGGGCGCGGCGGCACGGTCGTACAGGCTGGATGGGTCATCCAGGCGCGGAAGGCCGGCCAACAGCCACCAGGAAATGCAGAGGCCTATGGCAAGTATCAAGCTGAACAAGACAACCAGCGCCGCCCACAAGGGGCGATGGTGCAAACGGGCGAGCATCTCGTACTCCGTGTTTTATTCCTCGATGAACTCCGGACGACGTGTTACGTTGACCATTGTAAGTCAAATGGTCGTTCGATGCAAGGTTCTCGGTGTGTGCATGCCCCTCGGTCGCCCCACGCTTACCCGGCACAAGATGGGCAGCGATGCGCCGTTCGGAGGGACGCCGACGGAGGTTGGGCGACAAACAGGGCGCGACTCAGGCTGCGATAGAACGCACTGCATAAGAGCGGATCTGCCTTGCATGCATGTTGGTGGGGAAAGGTGTCGCGGTCACGACGATGCGCCCCATCGCGGCTGCCAGCGGCCTTGACCCTGGACGTGAGTCTTTGGGGATCAGGCGCTCCGCTTGGGGGATCGGCTAGTTCTTGCGCTTCGAGTTGATGGGTTTCGGGTTTGGCTTGGTCCTGCTCCACATCGTCGCGTCTGGTGAGAACCTGGCAAGCCCTCTGGGGGCCATCGCGAGCGTAGCAACAGAGCGGCCACCGGCAGCAAAGGAAACGATCCTGCTAGGTCATGCAAGCGCTTCCGACAGGAACTTTAGCCCACCGACGATGTCGCTCTCCAGGTGGAAGCGGATCACCCGCCGGCCGGCGCTCTCCAGCGCGCCCTTGTCGCCCAGGACTTGGGCCATCTTGAGCACGCCAAAGGTCATGGATGACTCTGGCGCGCCTGCTGCGTCAGGGATGTCGGCGTCCCGTGGGTCGTCGGCGGTGAACTGGATGAACAGACCGTTGCCGCCATCGCCCTTGTGCAGTTGGCCAGTTGAGTGCAAGAAGCGCGGCCCATAGCCGACCGTCGTCGCCAGCTCGAGTCGGTCGCGGAGCCGGGTGCGCAGGGCCAGCAGGGCCTCGCTGGTCTCGGCGGTGGGTTGGACGTAGGCTTGCAGCGCGATATAGTCGCCCGTCT
>JASFTJ010000422.1:0-3540 GCA_050053615.1 Anaerolineae bacterium
GAGGTCTGCCGCCTGTTGCGGCTGAGCGCCGGTACCCATGTTGAGGTTGAGCGGACGATGAACCAGTACATCACCTACCACCTGGAGCGCAAACTCAAGTCGGTGGATTTCATCTATCGCTTGCGGCGGCAGATGGGGATGGGCTGACCATGCACATCCGCGAGTACCAGGCCTGGCTGCAAAGCTATGACAAGACCCGGGGTTGGGACAAGGTTGCGCCGCCTCACACTTTTCTCCACCTCGTCGAAGAGATCGGAGAGATCGCCCGCGAAGTGGAGTACTTGGAAGGTTATCGGGATGCGGACGACGCCGAGGAGGTCCGCGCCCGTCTGGCTGAAGAGCTGGCCGATGCTGCCACCTTCCTCTACAAGCTGGCCTATCAGTGCGGCGTGGATCTGGAAGACGCACTCAAAGCCAACATGGTCAAAGCAGAGAACCGCTTCAGCGTGGACTTTGGCCGGGCCGACACCGAGCGCTATCTAGCCCGCCAGGCCGAGAACCTGGCGCGAATTCAAGAACAAGAGACAGGAGAGAGACCGTGACTCAACCACTATCCTTCCAAAAAGTCATCATGCGCCTGGACCGCTACTGGGCTGACTATGGCTGCCAGATCTGGCAGCCATACAGCGAGAAGCTGGGCGCCGGTACCGCCAACCCAGCCACCACCCTGCGCGTCCTCGGTCCGGAGCCGTGGAATGTCGGCTATGTCGAGCCCTCCTACCGTCCCGCCGATGGCCGCTACGCCGAGAACCCCAACCGCATGCAAATGCACACCCAGTATCAGGTCATCCTCAAGCCCGATCCTGGCAACCCTCAGGAACTCTACCTGGGTAGCCTGGAGGCCGTGGGCATCAACATGCGCGAGCATGATGTGCGCTTTGTGGAAGATAACTGGGAGAGCCCGGCCCTTGGCGCCTGGGGCCTAGGTTGGGAGGTGTGGCTCGACGGACAGGAGATCAGTCAGTACACGTATTTCCAGCAGGCCGGTGGCTTGAACCTGGACCCCGTTGCCGTGGAGTTGACCTATGGCTTGGAGCGCATCGTCATGTACCTGCAGAAGGTTCGGGCCGTGTGGGACATTGACTGGGACGGCGCGCACACCTACGGCGACATCTACCAGCGGCCCGAGATCGAGCACTGCATCTACAACTTTGACCTGGCCGACGTGGAGCGCATGACCAAGCTCTACAACCTCTACGAGGCCGAGGCCAAGTCGTGCATGGCCCGCGGACTGGTCATCCCTGCCTACGATTACGTGCTGCGCTGCTCGCACACCTTCAACGTGCTCGATGCCCGTGGGGCCATCGGCGTCACGGAGCGGGCCCACTACTTTGCTCGCATGCGTGACCTGAGCCGCGAGATCGCCCAGCTCTACGTCGAGCAGCGGAAGGAAATGGGCTATCCCTTTCTAAAACAGCCGTCAGCCGCCAGCCGCCAGGAAGAAACAGCCGACGCAGAGCCGGAGCCTACAAATTACGACCTACAACCTACCACCTTCCTTCTCGAAATCGGCACCGAGGAGCTGCCGGCTGGCGACCTGGAGCTGGCCCTGGAGCAACTGGAGGCGACGGTCCCCCAGATGCTGGACGAGGCGCGGCTGAGCTACGGGTCGGTGACAGTCGTCGGCACGCCGCGGAGGCAAGCGGTGCTGGTCTACGGGTTGGCGCCCCGGCAACCGGACCGGACATCTGAAGTGCAGGGTCCTCCGGCCAAAGTCGCCTTCCCCGATGCCGACAGAAAGCCGTCCCGCGCCGCCGAGGGCTTTGCCCGCAAGCAAGGCGTGCCCGTCGAGGCGCTGCGCGTCGTGACCGAGGACGAAAAGTCCTATGTCGTCGCTACCGTGACCGAAGAGGGCCGTCCCGCTGCAGAGGTGCTGGCAGAAGCGCTGCCCGACCTTATCGCCGACCTGCACTTCCCCAAGACGATGCGCTGGAACGCGACCAACGTCACCTTCTCGCGTCCCCTGCGCTGGCTCGTGGGCCTGCTGGGCGCCCGGATCGTTCCCTTCGAATACGCCGGCGCTGTCAGCGGACGGACCACGCGAGGGTTGCGTCCCTATGGTTCGCTCGAGATCGAGCTGGCCTCCGCCGACGACTATTTGGCGACGATGGCCGACAACGATATCGTGGTGGATGTGGACGAACGCCGCGATCAGATCCGCAGCCAAGCCGAGGCGCTGGCAGCGTCGGTTGGGGGGCGCATCCCCGGCGACCCGGCCCTCCTCGATGAGGTCACCAACTTGGTCGAACGCCCAACCGCTTTGCTGGGCCGATTTGACAAAGAATACCTGGCCTTGCCTCAGGATGTACTCATTACCGTCATGAACAAGCACCAGCGTTACTTCCCTGTGGTGGAGGCGGAAAGCAGCGAACTGTTGCCATACTTTGTCGCGGTGCGGAACGGCGATGATCTGCACCTCGATGTCGTCCGGCAGGGCAACGAGGACGTGATCCGCGCCCGCTTTGCCGACGCCAAGTTCTTTTACGAAAAGGACACCAGCCAGCCGCTGGAGAGCTTCCTGCCGCGCCTGGACACTCTTACCTTTCAGGATCGGTTGGGCTCGATGCTGGACAAGAGCAAACGGCTGGAACGATTCGTGACGGTCGTGGGCCAGGCGCTGGACCTTGACGAGGCCGAGCTGGCTGCTGCCGTGCGCGCCGCTCATTTGTGCAAAGCCGATCTGGCCACCCAACTCGTGGTCGAGTTCACCAGCTTGCAAGGGCTCATGGGACGAGAATATGCCCGCCTGTCGGGTGAGACTGAATCGGTGGCAACGGCCATTCTTGAACACTATTTGCCTCGCTTCTCTGACGATGTCTTGCCTGAGAATAGAATAGGACTGGCCATCGGGCTTGCGAACCGGATGGACAGCTTGGTAGGCCTCTTTGCGGTGGGCTTGGCTCCTACCAGCTCGGCCGATCCCTATCATCTGCGTCGCGACGCCCTGGGCATTGTCCAGAACCTGATCCACCACGAGATCCCGCTCTCGCTGCGCTCGCTGCTGGCTGAGGCGGCGGCGCTGATGCCGGTGGATGTCTCGGAGCAGACGCTGGACGAGGTCGCCGAGTTTATCACTGAGCGGCTGCGCGGCTGGTTGCGGACACCGGGGCAGGGCAAGGGCCTTCGTTACGATGTGGTGGACGCCGTCCTGGCTGAACGGGGCGACGATCCGTACAGCGCCTACCGCACTGCTGCCCAACTGTCCATTTGGGTCGAGCGAGACGATTGGATGGACTTGCTTAATGCCTATGGGCGCTGTATCCGCATTGTGCGCGATCAGGAGGAGCGCTTTGAGTTCCGACCTGACGTGGATCCCGAGCCGGCTACGGTGGCGCTGCGGGAGGCCTATCAGACTGCCCGCGCTCAGGTGACGCCGACGAGCGATGTGGACCGCCTATTGACGGTCATCCGACCGATGATCCCAGTCATCAACCAGTTCTTCGACGACGTACTGGTGATGCACGAGGACCGGACGCTACGGGAGAACCGTTTGGCCTTGCTGCAGGACGTCTGGGACCTCAGCCGGGGCATCGTGGACAT
>JASFTJ010000423.1:0-3528 GCA_050053615.1 Anaerolineae bacterium
GGAGAGAGCCAGACCGCTTCGAACACCCACAGATCAGCCTCTCTGCTATTGCCGGGGGATCCTCTCTAGCCACTGTGTGTAAGCGTTAGCAATGCCACCTCGGGACGGCAATTGAAGCGCACCGGCGGGGCAATCACGCCGATGCCCCGGCTGGTGTACACCTGCAACGTCGATCCCGGGACAGCCCGCAGCCCGGCAGGATACTTGCGCCCCAGCCAGGGCAAAATCGGCCGACCCAACAGCGGCAGATTGACCTGTCCGCCGTGTGAGTGACCAGCTAGCAGCAGCAGGATGCGGTGCGACGCGCGGGCGACCTCGTCGGCAAAGTCGGGTTCGTGGACCAGGAGCAACACCGGCTCATCGAGGGGGACGCCATCCAGAGCAGCGCCCAGGTCGTGATGGCGTTCCCACACATCATCCACACCGACCAGCCACAGGGGCTGTCCGTCCGAGATCTCCAGTCGGTGCGCAGCATTGCGCAGCAGGGGCAGCCCAGCGGCGCGGAGCTGGTCGGCCACCACGTCGATGTCGGTCCAATAGTCATGGTTACCGGGGATGGCAAAGACGCCCAGCGGCGCGCGCAGCGCCGATAACTCGCGAGCACAGGGTGTGGCATACTCAGCGGAACCAAGCACATAGTCACCGGTTAGCACGACGAGATCGGGCAGGAGGGCATTCACTTTTTGCACAGCGCCACGGACCTCGCGTGGGCCGGTGTACGCCCCCCAATGCAAGTCGCTCAGATGCGCCACCGTCAGACCGTCGAGAGTCGGGGGTAACTCACGGACACGCACCTGGACTCGCTCTACGGTCAGCCAATCTGGCTCCAGGGCATAGGCATAGCCCAGACCGCCCGCCGCCAGCGCTGCTGCACCCAGCGGAACGCTCAACGCCCAGCGCAAGAACCTCCGACGCGTCACACGCCGATCCGCGACCTCCACCCCCTCGATCCTTTCGCACATTTTCCTGACAGCAAGCATTATAGCATTATCGCACCGCCATGGCAACCTATCCTGGATCATCCTGGATACAGGCCCGATCTGTTTCATGACACGTTTCGGCATAAACCGCAAATTCATGACGTGAAATGTCGGAAAGTTGTGGTATAATGCACCCATGGCAAACGTAGCGACCCGTCTAATCTCAATCATCCTCATGCTCCAGTCGCGAGGCACGCTCAAAGCCAGCGAGCTGGCCGAGGAGCTGGACGTCTCGGAACGGACGATTCACCGTTACATGGGCATGTTGGACGAAATGGGCATACCCATCTTTTCTGAGCGCGGTCCTTACGGCGGTTTTTCGCTGGTGCGCGGCTACAAGTTGCCCCCCCTCGTCTTCTCGCCCGAGGAGGCAACGGTCCTCTACTTGGGCGCCGAATTGGTCAGGGACATCTGGGGCGCATCGTACCACGATGCCGCGCTGGCAGCCACGGCCAAGCTCGACAACGTCCTGCCCGAAGCCCTCCTCCAGGAGGTGAAACAGGCTCAGGGCCGCCTCGTGGTTACCGGATGGCTGCGGCGTGACTATGACCCTTGGGCGCCGATGCTCGACGAGTTGCGGCGTTGCGTAGCCCGGCGGCGACAAGTGCGGCTAGTTTACCAGTCCTTCCGGCAAGAGATCACCAACCGGCAGGTAGACCCTTACGCCCTGGCCTTGCAGTGGGGTAATTGGTACCTGATCGGCCACTGCCACCTTCGCGGCCAACTTCGGACCTTCCGTGTGGACCGCATCCAGGAGCTGGACCTCTCAGATGAGACGTTTGAGGTTCCCGCCGACTTTTCTGCCCGTGAGTACCTGCTGCACATGGCCCAAGAGCGCCCGGCGACCTACTATCGGGTGGCGGTTCGTTTCGACCCAGAGGTGGCCCACATCGTCCGCGAGCGCCGCGACGATTGGCAAGAGCTGACCGAGCACAATGACGGCTCGGTGACTCTGTCGTTCGATGCCTCGGACCTGGCCTGGCCCTGTCGCTGGGTGCTGACCTATCAGGACAAGGCAATGGTTGTCGGCCCGCCGGAACTGGCGGACATGGTGCAGGACGCCGCGCAGGCTATCGCCGCCCGCTATGTGCAAGACGACGGGATTCCGCCGGCATAGACGCAACGGATCCAGACAACTTGCGGAAGGCCAATGGCCGTCTTTTGGACTATTGGCAGCAGCGAAGCGCCCAGCATCAGCTTGCCCTTCCTCCCAGGGTATGGTATCATTCATCTCGATATGGTACGAATCTGGAACCACCTGGGAAGCACTCCGCAACGCATTGGCCCAGGCAAATCTATTCTGCTTGTCTGCGCTCTGGCCATTCTTGCGACATCTGCTGTGGCCTACTTTGCCTTCGAGCGACTGCCCCACCTGGAGGATGAGGTCGCCTACCTCTTCCAGGCCAAGACGATGGCCATGGGTCGCTTGACTGTCCCGTCGCCCAGCCATCCCGATTCGTTTTGGACACCGTTTGTGCTAGACCATCGCGGGCGGCGCTTTGGCAAGTACCCCCCGGGCTGGCCGGCCGTGTTGGCCCTGGGCGTGCTGGCCCGCGTTCCGTGGCTGGCCAATCCACTGCTGGCAGCGCTGGCTCTGTACCTTGTCTATCGCCTGGGCAAGGCCCTTTACGACGAGCGGATCGGCCTGCTGGCAGCGGCGCTGGGCCTGACCTCCCCCCTCTTTTTGGTGCTGGGTGGGTCCTTCCTATCACACATGGCCAGCCTAGTCTCTCTGCTGCTTTTCAGCCTGTGGTTTGTGTGGACCGCCCAAGGGCGCAGCCGCTGGTTCGCCCTGGGCGCAGGGTTGGCGCTGGGGATCGCCTTTCTCACCCGCTCGCTGACCGCAATCGCCTACGCTTCACCGTTTATCGTCTACAGCCTAGTACAGGTCATTCGGCGTCGGCAGCCTCACTGGCGTCGCTACTTGTTCCTGGCATTGGCTGGAGGCGCCACGGCTGCACTATTGCCCCTGTACCAATGGGCTGTGACCGGCGACCCGTGGCTGACTCCCTACGTGCTATGGTGGCCCTACGACCGCATCGGCTTTGGGCCGGACATCGGCGCCATGCCCGGCGGCCATTCGCCCCACTATGCCTGGCTCAACCTGAAACAGGACCTCTCGCGATCGGCAACCGACGTGCTGGGCTGGCCGTCCTTGAGCTGGCTCCCCCTCCTGACTGGCGTGCTTCTGCGTCCCCGCCGTCCCCGCGATTGGGCGCTTCTGGCCCCGTTCACCTGTCTGGTCATGGCCTACATCTTTTACTGGATCGGTTCGCCGGCGCGTCTGTGGGGACCACGCTACTACTTTGCAGGATTCGGTGGGCTGTGGCTGCTGAGCGCCGTGGGGCTGTGCAAAGCATGGGACTGGGCGAAAGCGCAGAAGCGTAGGGCGCAGCCCATCCTGGCCGCAGCGCTGGTTCTGCTGGTGGCGACCAACCTCATCCTCAACGTTCCCGACCGGATGGACAGAGCACACGACTTCTATGGCATCACCCGCGCCCAGCTACGACCCATCGAGGAGGCAGCCCTGCACAACGCGCTGGTCATC
>JASFTJ010000424.1:0-3523 GCA_050053615.1 Anaerolineae bacterium
ATAGTCGAGCTTGCCGACAAAGGTCAGCACCGGCACGTCGTCTGCCAGGCCCAGCGCCCGGCGGGCGACAGCCGCTCCCTCGGGCCGGAAGTCGAACAGATCGGGGTCGACGCCATGAGGGATGAGGGTGAATCGTTCCGATGGCACGCCATAGAGATCGATCATGAAATCGCGGTCCACCGCTGAGAGGGCCACTACCCGGTCGGCGGCGCGGCAGGCCCAACGCTCCAGCCACTTGATGACCTTGAGCAACGGGCTGGTCATACCCATACGGACGAATTTCTGATACTCGACGTTCTCTTGCATCAGCACGACCGGGACGCCGAGCCGCCTCCTGAGCCAAAAGGCCGCCGGCGCGGTCCACAGCAGCTCAGCCTGGATGACATCGGGCCGGAATTCGCGGGCGGCCTGCCAGGCGGCCCAGTAGTAACGCGGATTAAAGAGCAGACCCTTGTAGCCCAGCCGGTCCAGAGGCGATTCCCGGCAGTAGCGGATGGTCAGGTTGGGGCCGGTCAGGTCCGGCTCGCCCCACTGGGAGTAAAGATAGCAGAGCAACGCCGAGACCCGGTTGGTTTCAGACAGGAACTGCAAGGTGTGATAGATCGCTGTGCTGCTGCCGTGGACGGGTGGAAAGACATCGCAGGGCGATAAAACCAATACTCTTCGCGTCATGCCGTCACTCAAGATCGACAAAGGCCGCTTCGCGCGATGGCAAACGTGTTCGTCGTTCGTCTACAATCTATACCACCAGCGACTTGGATGCCAACTCCCTCTCCACCTGGTCAAAGCGGTCCACCGCCGTCTGCGCTTTGACCCAGGTCAGCAGGTCGCCCAGGCCCTCGTCGAGCGAGACGCGCGGCTCAAAGCCGAGCAGGCGACGGGCCTTGCTCACGTCAGCGTAGCAGTGACGGATGTCGCCAGCGCGGAACTGGTTCAGAACTTGGGATTCGATCTCGCCGCTGGTTAGGTGCTCGGTCAGCATCTTGGCCACGTGGTTGATAGAGGTCGGTGTCCCGGTGCCCAGGTTAAAGACTTGATAGTCGGCCTCCGGCTTGTCCATGGACAGCAGCAAACCCTGGACGATGTCGCTCACGTGGATAAAGTCGCGGGTCTGCTGACCATCCTCGTAGATGATCGGCGGCTGGCGATTGAGAAGCCGGCCTGAGAAAATGGCCATCACACCGGTGTACGGGTTCGAGAGCGCCTGCCTGGGACCATACGTATTAAAGAAGCGGAGCGCCACCGCCGGGATGCCGTAGGCGAATCCGGTGCTCAAGAACATCTCCTCATGGTCGCGCTTGGTGATGGCATAGATCGAGGTGGGGAAGAGCGGCTTATCCTCATCAGTTGGCAGGGGTCGCACATCGCAACCACAGGTAGGGCACTTCATCTCCCAGTCGCGGGCCTTGAGCTGGCTTTCCGGTCGAAGTTTGGGAAAGACGACGCCACAATCATCGCACTCGTACCTGCCCTCACCATAGATCGACATGGAGGACGCAACGATCATCTTGCGCACCTGGTGCTCCGTGTTGGCCAGCAGGTCGAGCAGGACAGCGCCCCCCAGCGTGTTGGCCTCGGTGTAGTGTTGGATCCGGTACATCGACTGGCCTACGCCCACTGCCGCCGCCAGGTGAAAGACGACGTTCACCCCCTTGAGCGCTCTAGCCAGCGCATCCCGGTCGCGGACATCGCCTTTAATAAACTCTGCGTTCGGATTCAAATAGTCGGGCGGAGTCTGTTCCGGGCCGTGCACTTGAGGAACCAGCGCGTCATAGATCCGCACATCGTGTTCCCGCTCCACTAGCGCATCCACAAGGAAAGACCCGATGAAGCCAGCCCCTCCAGTGACCAAGATTTTTTCAGTCATGATTCCTCCCCAAGATCGTCCCAAGCCTGACGTATCGTATACTCGTCCTCTGCCCGAAACGTCGCATTGCGCAGCATCTCACCCAAGAGCCCCACGCTGATGAGCTGGATGCCAACGACCAGGGCCGTGATGCCGAAAAAGAGAAGCGGGCGCCAGCCAATCCCGCCCTGGATCAGCCACAGGCCAGCCAGGTAAAGCATGATGATCGTGCCCGCCGCCGCAAACCCACTGCCCACCAAGCCGAACAAGTGCATGGGGCGCTTGAGATACGTGGTCAAAAAGAGCACGCTCAGAAAATCGATGTACCCCCTCGCCAGCCGGCGAACGCCATATTTGGAATGCCCAAATCGGCGGGAATGGTGCGTAACTGGCACCTCAGCCACCCGATATCCCTTCCAGTGAGCCAGCACAGGAATGAAACGATGGAGCTCCCCATACAGTTTGAGGTCTTGCACCACCTCGCGGCGATAGACTTTGAAGCCACAATTCAGATCGTGCAGTTTGATACCGGTCAGCGCCGATACGACGGCATTGGCGAATCTGGAAGGCCATCGCTTGGAGGCCGGATCCTGGCGGTGCACCCGCCAGGCCCCCACCAGATCATATCCTTCGTCCAGTTTCGCCAACAGCTTGGGCAATTCAGCAGGGTCGTCCTGGAGATCGGCATCCAACGTGACAACGATCTCGCCCTGCGCTCGGGCAAACCCCGCCGCCAGCGCCGCCGTCTTGCCAAAGTTTCGACGGAACTGGAACACACGCACGCGCGCGCGGTCCCGTTGATAGAGATCTCTTAGAATAGAGAGGGACCGATCCGTGCTGCCATCGTCCACAAAGATAATCTCGTGTTCAAACGACAGCGACTCCACAGTTTCGGTGACCGCTCCATGGAGTGCTTCAAGCGATTCCTCCTCATTCAGCAACGGGATGACCCAGGAGATCATCTCGGCGTGGTTCATCTGGCTCTCTACCCTTTCACCACCATCCTCACCAGGCGGCAACGCGCGCAATTATACCACGAAACAGAAGGACTGTCTATCCAGGTCGGAGAGTTGGCGAGCCCACCGTACAGTGCTATAATTCAGACGCTGAGGAGGGATCATGGCCGTTGAGGAAAAGATAGGCGCTCTTTTGGTAGCTCGAGGTCTTACTTTGACCACAGCCGAGTCGTGCACGGGTGGGCTGCTGGCCCACCGCATCACCAATGTCTCAGGTAGTTCAGCTTACTACTTGGGAGGGTTCGTGGCCTATGCCAACAAGGTAAAAGAAATGCTCCTGGGCGTCCGCGCCGTGACTCTGCTGGCCCACGGAGCGGTCAGTGAGCAAACGGCCCGGGAGATGGCACAGGGCGCCCGTCAGCGGATCGGGGCCGATGTAGCCATTTCGGTGACGGGCATTGCCGGACCGACGGGGGGCACGTCGGCCAAGCCGGTGGGTCTCGTCTACATGGCCCTGTCGGCGTCGGACGCGGATCTCTGCCAGCGTCACGTGTGGCAGGGCGACCGTCTGGCTAACAAGGAGCAGGCAACTGAGGCTGCGTTGCAGCTCGTCCTGGCCTTTTTGCAGGACCGGGAGGAATCGTGATCGAATTCATCAACGAACCTGTGAGCGTCGAGATCCAGAGGCGACAGGACGAAACAGGTAGGCCGATGGCCTTTG
>JASFTJ010000425.1:0-3521 GCA_050053615.1 Anaerolineae bacterium
GGGCGCCCAAGGCGACGTACAGCACCCACAGCCCGCCGAGCGGCCCCGGCTCGGCGACGGCTAGATATTCTGGACTGAGCAAGCGTTTCAGCGCTTCAAGCACGGACCCAATCTCCCAACTCCCAATTTCCCCGCCTCACGGCCCTTCCAGCCGGTAGAGCCGAAACGACGTGGTTCCATCCCGCCGCATTGTCTCCATAACCGGCGCCAGCGTGATGCCCGCAGCGGCCATCGCCGCCTGTGCTGCGCTTCCATCCCGAAAGCTGGGGAAGGCGATGTACCGAGGCTCACGACGGTAGACGGTGGCGTCGTGAACCAAATCGTCAGTGTCAGGGTACCAGTGCAGGCGCAGCGGCGCGCCGTAGAGGTAAAAGCGGTAGTGATAGCCCAGCCAGTGATGGTAGAGCACGGCATCCGGCGGGACGTGGTCCCGCACGTAGGCGGCCAGCCCGTTGATGCCGTCGTACGCGCCATGGTCGCCGCCGACGGGGGTCCCGCTGCGGGCAGCGCGGTACACCGGTCCGGCCAGCAGGACGATGAGAGCCAGCGGTAAGGCCGTGGCGTACACCTTGCGCCAACGGGCAGTCCCGATGGCTCGACCCAGAGCGGTCAGGGCGCGCCCGGCCAGCAAAGCCAGCAGAGGGACCAGCCCCAGCAGGTAGCGGTCCCACACCTGGAAGCCGACCAGCCAGTGGAGGAGCAGAAAGCCGACAACAAAAATCAAAAGTGTCAGGCCAAGCTTTCCGATTCCCCAATCACCCAGTTTCCCACTTCCCAGCAGCCAGATGCCCAGGACTGCCGCCAACAGGCCATTGAACCACGGCGATCCCCAAAAGTAGCCCATCAGCCGCAGCCACTCGACGGCCCGCTGACCCAGGACTTGTGGTTCGGCCGGTCCCAGTCCCCCGTAGCTGATGAACCCCTGCTCCCAAAAGCCCGGGCGCTGCACCCGGGCGGCGTCCCAGCCGAGGACGGCGGCGACGACAAACGAAAAGCTCAGGAAGAAGCGCAGCCAGGCGACGTATTGTGGGACTAGAGCCCTGCGCTGAGAGAGCCAGGCAAGCCCGAAGGGCTTGCTCCTCTCAGCCTGGGCGTGTACGCTCAGGTCTCGTGCAGCGTGAGACGACTTTCCCACGAGCACCCCCACAGCGATCACCAACGGCAGAAAGAACAAGCCCTGCTGCTTGGTCGCGGCTGCCAGGCCCGCCAGCAGTCCCGCCGCGCCGAGTCGGCCCCGGGCCGCAGCCAGCAGCGCCCCCAGCACCCAGGCTGTCATCAACGGGTCGGTGAACGCCGTCGAGGCAAAGAGGATGTCAAAGGGCGATAGGGCCAGGAGCAGGGCGGCGAGCAGGGCGCCCCCCTCACCCCCCTCTCCCCCGGCCCCCGCCGTACCGGCACGGTGTCTCCCCCCGAGGGGAGAGGGGGAAAGCTGCCGCCCCAGGGCGTAAACCAGGGCGATGCTCGCCACGCTGGCCAGGAGGCTGGGCAGGCGGGCCGCCGTCTCTAGCCCCCCCTCGGTCCCTCCCGCTTGCAGGGGGGAGGAGAAGAGGGCGAAACTCAATGCCAGGGTGTAGGCGTGCAGCGGCGGCTTATCCACCGGTTCGTTGTCGAGCATCGGATCGGCGCCGGTGACGATCTGTAACCCCCAGGTGGCGTACAGCGCTTCGTCCTCCAGGAAGCGGTTCTGGCCCCAGGGCGCCAGGCGCAGGGCCAGGCCCAGGAGCAGAATAGCGACGAGAACAACGGATTGTCGGAATGTACGGATTTTCAGTGCGGTCATGTTTTGTGGGGCAAACTAGCTATTTGCCTTACGCGCGATCCAGAGCCCCAGAGATCAGAGTGACCAGAGATCACCCACTCCCTGTGCCTGACCGCACAGGACAGGCCGCTCCGCTCCGGGACTCTCTGCGGTCGGAGTTAGCCGGGAGCCACTACCACCCGAAACCCAAGGTTCCTGACCCAGAGGTCCGGAAGGTACCCGTCACGCCAGGCGCAGCGCGCACCCCCCTGATAGTAGAGGAACGCGCCGCCCCGCAACACGCGGGCGGCGGTCCCTTCTGGATTATTATCACTCTTATAGTCTTTATAGCTGTCTTCCCACTTGGTCAGGCACCATTCCCAGACGTTGCCGGCCGTGTCGGCGCAGCCGTAGCGGCTGTCGCCGGTCAGGAAGGCGGGGCCGTCCTTCTTGCCCAGCTTCTCTGTCTCGTCCAGGCGGGCCTGGATGGCGCGCAGCAGCGTGGTCTTGCCCGTGCCCCACTCGCCAAAGACGCCGATGGTCAGCGGGGTGCGCGTCGTCTTGGCCGCGACGAGGCGGGCCAGCGTGTTGGCGTAGGCCTCGAACTGAAAGTGGGCTGTCTCGCCGCCGAGCACCGGCTCGTCGTCAAAGATCAGGGGCGTGACCAGGCGTTTTTCGGATTCGGTCATGGTGTCGTCTCCATTTTCGCAACAATTTGGCTAACTGACCATCAAACGAATGGGGTCTGTTTCAAACGAGTTGGAAAACGTTCGTAGTCGGCGATTCATCGCCGACTACGAACCCCGGCTCGACCAGGATAAAATACACTCAAAAGCATGGCCCTGCTGGAGAATTTTTTTCATAATCCGTTGTAGTTTCAATCCACGAATCGATATTTGATCAGCGTCCAAAACGCCAGCGGCGCGTCGCGCCAACCGATCTTTTTGCCTTCGTGGTACTCGCGGCCATAGTAGGCGATGGGCACCTCGAAAATGCGGTAGCCGCGCTTGAGCACCTTGGCCGTGATTTCCGGCTCGAACTCGAAGCGTCGCGAGCGCAGCGGAATGTCGCGGATGACCTCGGCGCGGAAGCACTTGTAGCACGTCTCCATGTCGCTGAGAATGGCGTTGTAGAGGACGTTGGTCGTCAGCGTCAGCAGCTTGTTGCCCAGCATATGCCAAAAGAGCATGGCCTTGCGCGGGCCGAGAAAGCGGCTGCCATAGACCACGTCAACGCGTTTCTCGACGATGGGTTGGAGCAGCCGGGGATAATCGCGGGGGTCGTACTCCAGGTCGGCGTCCTGGATAAGGATGACGTCGCCGGTCGCCTGTTTGATGGCAGTGCGCACCGCGGCGCCCTTGCCCCGGTTCTGGTCGTGGTGGAAGACGCGCAGGTCGTTGGACTCGGCCTCTTGAGCCAGAATCTCCCGGGAACCGTCGGTGGAGCCATCGTCAACGACGAGGATTTCCTTCTCGATGGCCGGCAGTTCTACTGCGCGCACCTGGCTCAGGATCTCGCGCAGGGTTTCGCGTTCGTTGTACACGGGCATGATGATCGACAGTTTCATACGTGCCTCCTTGCGGGTCGGCGCTATTATAGCCGAATCGGAGGGGGAGCGCAAGATGGGGGAATTGGAAAATTGGAGGTTTGGGGCAAGGCGTGGTAAAATCGTAGGCATGATCTATGTTGACGTGTCGTCCGCGGTACATGCCAAGGCGGGCATCGGTCGCTATGCCGAAAGCCTGGCCCGGGCGCTGATCGCCCGCCAATCGGGGCGGGTTGC